>CAXNED010000072.1:0-6557 GCA_964201385.1 Sulfurimonadaceae bacterium
AAGCAGTCCTGGAAGAGCGAGCAGAAGAGCTATTTTAAAGGTCTCAATCCCCAAAGAGATAAGTTTTGCTTCCATTAAGAGTTTCTCAGTTCTTTATACTCTGTTGGTATCATAAAATCCTCAGCACGCACAAGTGCATCGTAAAAACCATGTTTATAGCCGATTTCAAAGAGTTTGTTGATGGCTTTATACTGCAACTCGCTTAGTGAGACCGAATCATCATTTGCGTAAAGTTCAAGATATTTATCAAGCGTTTGGGCATCAATGCGCACAAGATTTCTCTCCAAGAGCATCTGCGAGAGTTTTTCTTTATGTTCTCTTGCGATTTTTACCGCTTTTGTGAGAGTTGCTTCATACTCTATAGCTTTGTTGAGAGGGATAGAGCGCATAATCGCCATGCCACCCAGCGGCAGAGGAAGCTCTTCGCCTGCTAGTTCTTGCCAGATATCCCACATCTCTCTCTCGACTTCAAGCTCACTGTCATAAGTCAAAATACTCTCATGGATAAGCACGCCAGCATCAACTTTGCCGCTTAAAACTGCCTCTTCTATCTCTAAAAAGTTCATGTAGGTTATGCGTGCATCAGGGTAAGCTATGCGAAAGAGCATCGCATTTGTCGTATGCTCTCCGCTTAGGGCTACTTTAAAGTTACGCTTTAGTTTCGCACCCTTTTTTTTGATGATTTTTGGTCCATACCCATCACCAAAACTCACAGCAGTACGCAACAGGGCATACTCTTCTCTGATGTGCGGGTACAGAGCAAAGCTGATAGCCGCTACCTCATACATGCCCGATAGGGCTTTTTCGTTAAGTGTTTGGATGTCTTCGGCGATATTTTCGAACTTTACGCCACCCATCCCAACCCATCCAAACTTGATGGCATAGTACATAAAGATATCATCGGCATCTGGAGAGTGAGCGATTAGCAT
Source organism: Sulfurimonadaceae bacterium (assembly GCA_964201385.1). Taxonomy (GTDB): domain Bacteria; phylum Campylobacterota; class Campylobacteria; order Campylobacterales; family Sulfurimonadaceae; genus Sulfurimonas. The sequence goes on from CAXNED010000072.1 coordinate 930, forward strand.
TTTTTATTACCTTATAAAACAATTAGCTAAATTTTAACCAATTAAGGATAAAATCTCACTTTTAAAAAAATGAGTAAATACAAAAAAATATGACAATTTGCCATATTTTTTTGCTTGCAGTGAAAATTGCACTACAATAAGTCTAAATTTACTATAAAGTGAGCCACAATGGACGCAAATAAACAAAAATCATTAGACTTGGCGATGAAACAGATTGATAAGGCATTTGGCAAAGGTGCGCTTATGAGACTTGGCGATAAAGAGATAGCTCCTATTGAAGCGATTAGTACTGGTTCTCTTGGTCTTGACCTCGCACTCGGTATTGGCGGAGTTCCGCAGGGCAGGGTGATTGAGATTTATGGACCAGAGAGTTCAGGAAAAACAACACTAGCACTTCAGATAACAGCAGAGTGTCAAAAAGCAGGCGGCGTTTGCGCATTTATAGATGCAGAACATGCGCTTGATGTCTTATATGCGAAAAATCTTGGCGTAGATATTGAAAATCTTCTCGTTTCACAGCCAGATTATGGCGAACAAGCGCTTGATATTGTTGAGACTATCGCAAGAAGCGGTGCGGTTGACTTGGTAGTTATCGACTCAGTTGCGGCACTTACTCCAAAGTCTGAGATAGAGGGCGAAATGTCTGACCAAAATGTTGGTGTTCAGGCACGTTTGATGTCAAAAGCACTCAGAAAACTCACAGGTATTTTGCACAAGATGAACTGTACTGTTATCTTTATCAACCAAATCCGTATGAAAATCGGCATGATGGGTTATGGCTCTCCAGAGACCACAACTGGCGGAAATGCACTTAAATTTTACGCTTCTGTTCGTATAGATGTCAGACGCATTGCATCGCTTAAGCAGGGTGAGAGCCAAATAGGCAACCGTGTCAAAGCAAAAGTTATAAAAAATAAAGTTGCACCTCCATTTCGTCAAGCTGAATTTGATATAATGTTTGGAGAGGGAATCTCTAAAGAGGGTGAGCTTGTTGACTATGGTGTCAAACTTGACATTGTAGATAAAAGTGGAGCATGGTTCTCTTATGGAGAGGTGAAACTTGGTCAGGGGCGTGAAAATGCTAAGGCGAAGTTCGCAGAAGACAAAGCTCTCGCGGCAGAAGTTGAAGAGAAGATAAGAGCAGCTATGGGCATGGGCGATTTGATGACCATGGACAGCACAGACATGGATGATGTCGATCTTTAAAAGTGTAAAATAAAACTAAATGAAAGAGGTAAAAATGTTTATTGATAATATAAGTGCAATCGAAGTAATGGATTCTCGTGGCAACCCAACCATAAAAGCAACTGTAGAGCTTAGCGATGGAACAAAAGAGAGTGCAATCGTGCCATCAGGTGCAAGTACTGGAAAGCGTGAAGCGTTAGAACTTCGTGATGGCGGCAGCAGATATATGGGCAAAGGTGTGCTAAAGGCGATTGAAAATGTCAACGGACCTATTGCTGATGTGCTTATTGGTCTCTCTCCGTACAATCAAGCGATGATTGATGCTGCCATGAAAGAGGTTGATGGAACTGAAAATTACTCAAATTTGGGTGCGAATGCAGTTCTTGGTGTCTCTATGGCAGTTGCTCGTGCTGCTGCAAAAAGCCTTAAAATCCCTCTTTATCGCTATTTGGGCGGTGCAAATGCTATGGTTATCCCTACGCCAATGCTCAACATCATCAATGGCGGTTCTCACGCTGACAACTCGGTTGACTTTCAAGAGTATATGATTATGCCAGTAGGATTTGAAGATTTTGCAACAGCACTTCAAGCAAGTGCAGAGGTTTACCACAGCCTAAAAGCGATTTTAAAAGCTAAAAAACACAACACGGCACTTGGTGATGAAGGTGGTTTTGCACCAGATTTGAGCTCGAACGAAGAACCTATTCAGATTATCATGGAAGCGATAGAAAAAGCTGGTTACAAAGCTGGCTCGCAGATGGCAATCGCTCTTGATGTTGCGGCAAGTGAGCTTGTTGTAGATGGCGGTTATAGACTTGAGAGTGAAAACAGAACAGTAACTTCTGCTGAGCTAGTTGACTACTATGTTGACCTATGTTCAAAATACCCTATCGTTTCCATCGAAGATGGTTTAAGCGAAGATGACTGGGATGGCTGGAAGCTACTTACTGAAAAACTTGCAGACAAAGTACAGCTTGTTGGAGATGATTTGTTTGTTACAAACGCTAACATCCTCAACGAGGGTATCCAAAAAGGCATCGCAAACTCTATCCTCATCAAGCCAAACCAAATCGGTTCTGTGAGTGAAACTATGCTTACTGTTCGTCTTGCACAAAGAAACGGTTACAAGTGTGTTATGAGCCACCGTTCAGGCGAGAGCGAAGACGCTTTCATAGCAGATTTTGCAGTAGCTCTTAACTGTGGAGAGATTAAAACAGGTTCGACTGCACGTGGTGAGAGAACAGCAAAATATAACCGTCTCTTAGAGATAGAAAATGAAATAGTTTACGGTGAATATTTAGGTTCAAAACTTTTTAACTAAGAAGACGTATGAGCAAAGAGGAACTTTTTAGTGGCATCAGCGATACTCAGAGTTTTACTCAAAAGTATCTAGGTTTCTCTTTTTCAAAGTTTTTTATACTTCTTTTTGTAGTAGTAGGGCTTGGTGTTTACATAGGGCTTTTGCTTTATGGCGAGAACTCTTTGCAGGTTTATATGGGTCTTGTGGACTACGAAAACCATCTCCAAACAGAGATAGAGAGACTTAAAAACGAAAATGCAGAGCTCCAAAGAGAGTATTTTGAGCTTAAAGAGATTTCTGCAAAATAGTAGTATAATACACGCAAAAAGAGTGAGGGGGCGGTTATTTTCATGAAAGTTTTATCGCTTTTTGCATTATTGATTTTAACCCTTTATGCTCGTGAAAATCCTTTTTTTCCTCCAGAGGGAGAAAAAGATATCTTTATCACTACAAACAAAGATAACTCCAACATCCCACTAAAACAAGCAGTAATCACTCTTCCCTCCCAAGCAAGAGTTTTGCAAAAAGTAACCATAGAGCTCAAAAATCTTGATGGCTCTATAGAGACAAAAAGTATCGAGCTAGACAACTCCATCGACTGGCATCTCCCTATTTTCATATCGCAAGGCTATAGAGAAACGACAACGCCCGCTTCTAAAGAAAAAGAGCCATCCAAAACCACCACAACAACTCCCACACCCACAAAAAAAAATGATATTCAAAATGGTACAGGGCCAAAATTTTCTGTTGAGGGGAAGAGTTTAAAGTTAACAACAAAAAATGAATCCATAAGAAATTTTTTAATTGCCAACCCTCATAGAATAGTGATAGATTTTAAAAGCAACTCAGAGGTTCCAAGTTTTGTAAAAAAAGATTTTGATAAAGTTTTTAAAGAAGTAAGAGTAGGAAACCATAAAGATTACTACAGAGTAGTTGTCGAACTCGATGGATTTTACAAGTATGAATTTAAAAAAGTGGCTGATGGATATATAGTGGAGTTAAAATAGACTAATTTTCTCGAAAAGTTTACTTTTCGTAGCTGTAGGGGGTTGCAAGGGACATTTTGTCCCTGCCACTAAAACGGACGAGTTCGTTTTAGTGCGTAACATTAGTTAAAAATAAACATTCAAATAAGCTTTTAAACTTCTCTCCTGCTTCTCAACCATCTCTTTGCTTCTCTCTTTGTAGTCATAATCAAACCTAAGTTGCAAATTTTGCGAAAGTCTAAAACTTTGTGAAAATTCAAAAATATTTTGTGTTTCACCAATATCGTAATATCTGTGAGTTAGCTCTATTTTTGTGCTTGCTGTGCTCCATTTGTCAAGTACAAAGCCTAGTGAAGCACCGATGGCTGATGTAACTCTGCTCCCTGCGTAAAAGAGTGGGTCGGTCATGATGTAGGTGTAGCCAAACTCATTTCCCCAGCTAAATCCCGCACCGATGGTGCCTATAAAGCGTGCAGAGCTATCAAGGGAGTTTCTGTCCCATCCAAATTTTGTTCTCCATGATAAGTTGTCAAAAAAGTCGCTTCTTTGGGCGATGGAGACGATGGAGAGGATGGTGGCATCTTCAAGGGAGAGTTTATGTTCATCGCTTGAGAGTTCAAGGCTTAAAAATTCTATCTGTGTGCCTCGTAAAAAACCATAACCGCTATCTTCAAGGCTGTGGTATGCAGGTCTAAGTCCTACAAAACCTAGAGATTTCCCCTCTCTAACTCCTGTGCCAAAGGAGGCTCTAATGGCTTGATGGCTCTGTATGGGGTTTGGCGGTGTTTTTATGGTGATTTTTTCTCCCATTCCCAGTGTTGCTCTTACTTTTGAGAGGGTGTGAAAGCGCTTCAGATAGGTTTCTTTGTCTATTTTGCTTTTGCTGAAGTCGTACTCTAAGAGCTCAATGGAGGCTTCTAAGATAAAGCGTTTTTGTGCAAGCGGTATATTTAAACTCTCAAGAAGAGCGACATCCATATCGGAAGCGGCAAGTTTCGTCGGCAGTTCTCTGTACTCTTTATGGATAAGTTTTTCATACGCTAAAAGAGTTGTACGTTTAGAAGGTCTGTAAAAATGCTCTTTGATAAGCCCCTCCGCTTTTGTTGCATGTACTGTTTCAAGGGGGATGACTTGAAAGGAGAAATGCCCTCTGAGGTCAAGTTCAGGGCGTGCGGCTTCTAAAAACCAGAGCATATTGTAGGAGCAGTTTTGAGTGAAAAAATAGTAGTAGGAGCGTGTTTCGTTGAGCTCCCAGATGTGACGTACCATTTTTAAAACCTCCTCTTCGCTTAGGTTTAAGTCATACTCCCAGATATCTCTTTGCTCGCTGTCTCTGTACTCTTTGAGTTTGTCATAGTAGGGAAGAAGCGAGTATTTGCCAAAGTAGCCGCCAAAGAGCCCCTTTATGGCAAAGAGTGCGCCATTTTCTTTGCTAGGATCGGCATCTGCCGCATAGTTGAGGGCATAAGCGAGAAGTTTGGAATCATACGCTGAGTTGATTCGCAAAAATGTATGTCCAAACATGGAAGCAGGAGAGTTGATGTGTGCTGAGGGAAAAACAAGAGTTGCTGATTTTGGGTTTAATCTTTTGAGTATTTTGTCGTATTCGCCGCAGGTAACCTCTGGAAACTCAATGCCTTCAAGCTGCTCTTTAAGCCACGCTTTTCTTGCAGGAAAGCGGCATGCTGTGGAGTTGTCATCAAGGGTTGATTCGTTTAAAAGTGCTTCTATTGTGGCATGAAGTTCGCTTTTTGCAGCTATTTTGCCATTTGGTGCTAAGAAAAATCTTGCATCATCTATCTCACTTACGCCATCTTCTACATGAAGAAGAATATGCCAGTATCTGGAGTCTGCCAAGCGGAGCGTGTCGGCTCTGTTTTTGTAAAAATCAGAGGATGCATCTAAAAAAAGAGTAAAAAGAAAAATAGATAAAAAAAATCTGATTAAAATGAAAAGTTCCTAAGAGAGAAAGTCAGGATAAACAGATGAGTTTTCTCATCTGTTTTAGCTGCTTAAAGTGTAGTAGCAGAGATATTGTCTAGTACGTCAGCCATTTTTGCATTTTGGCTTGTGTAGATACTGTTATAGTTTGATTGAAGTGCAGTTGCAAAAGCTGCTTTGTCAGATACTTCTAAAAGCTCTGCTAGTGTGTCAACG
>CAXNED010000073.1:0-6469 GCA_964201385.1 Sulfurimonadaceae bacterium
AGTTGGTCAACTCTGTTTTTTCCTTGGATGTTATGGATAAAATGGATAGTTCCATCATCGTCAAGTTGCGTTACAATCCCAATATGTGTGATGTTATAAGAGCCTATATTGCGCTTTGATTTTTGCAATGTATCTTCAAAAAAAATCAAATCACCGATTTTTGGGGCATCTTTATCAAAAACCCTCTCTTGCGCTCTCATAATGTTAAAGATGGCTTTGGAGCGGTTTGTATTGTCATAATGTTGTGAGAGATGGCTTGATTTGTAGTAGGGTTCATCGTTTTGAAAATTGACCAACTCCACAAATCCTGAGCAATCTTTGCCACTCTTTTTGTCAAGATGTTGCAATGCACTCTCAACGAGAGTGGAGCGCAAAACAGCCTCTTGGAGTGCTTTTGTGTCGGGTTGTATCTCTACTTTTTGTTCTTGTTCGACTGGCTGTACATCAACGATAACAACCTCTTTGTGCGAACATCCGCTCAAAAGAAAAAGAGTTAAAAAGCAAAGGGAAAAAAGATAGTACACTAGCGCTTCACTCTCTATTTTTCCTCAAACTCTTTCTCAAGCCCTTCTAGTGCATTTTTTGCTTTAAACTGCTGCCATAGAGCTTGGTCGTTGTTGAAACTTGTTCGGATGTTGTTCTTGATTTGCTTATTTGTCTCACTTTTAGAAACTGTGACAAGCATAAAGATAGCACCTGATGGAGCCGTCCACATATCTACTGCTTTTGAGTCCTTTAAGTTCACTTTTGCGACCTGTTTTGTGACACTTTCGGTTGTTTTGTCAACTGTCTCTGTCGCACTAACGCCTGTTGTACCTGTGTATAAACTGACTTTGTCTTTTACTTCAGTTTCTATCTGTTGTGCCAAATCTGAACGTCCGTTTGCCATAGCCACTCTTCTCATGTGATCCATTCCAGCAGCACTCTTTTCAGCGATACCAACACCAGCGTAGTAGTTTTGTGACTCTGGGATACATGTCCACTGTGGCGCAGTTACTCCCTCTTGTTTGCATCCAAACTCTTCAACGCTTTTTGCCACTTCTATATCTTTAGAACAGCCACTCATAGCAAGCCCAAATAAACCTGCAAACGCAATAGATAAAATAGTTTTAATCATCATTTAAATTCCTTTGTTTCTTTTAAGCGATTGTAGCAATTTTCATCTTAAGATTCATTTGATGAGATTCTTAGTGTATAATTTTCGGATGAAATACTACAGTTACGAATCTTTTAAAAATGACACAAACAAACTTCTTGAGATGCTCAGACGAGAGCATTTTGATGCCATCGTCGCCATAGCACGTGGCGGGCTTACACTCTCACATGCGGTTGCGGAGGGTTTGGAGATTAGGGCGGTTCAGAGCATAAGAACGGAGCTTTACGACAAAAGCCAAAAAAGAGAGAAAATCGCACTCTTTGGCAGTTGCGTGTTTGGGGAGGTGAAGCATGTTTTGGTGCTGGATGATATCTCTGATAGTGGCGAAACGCTTAAGGCAGTCATGGAGCATTTCGCCACTGAATTTGCAGATATAGAGTTCAAATCAGCAACACTTTTTTATAAAAAAACCTCTGTTTATGAGCCTGATTTTTGGATTAATGAAGCGGACGATTGGATAGATTTTTTTTGGGAAAGAGACTATCAAGCTCCCCCTTCTTCGTAAAATCTGTATCGTAAATGTAAGTGGCTATCTCTCTAAGTGTATCTTCATCAAACCCAAGCTCTGGCATTAGCCCATGTTTTTGGATGGCGTCATGCATGAGTGAGCCTTTTTCTGTAGGTTTTAAAACCCATTTTGACATATAGTTTACAAACTCTTTTTTGTCTGAAAATGCGTTGCTATACCTCTTCTTAAACTCAACAACTGAAGGAGCGGAGATAGTTTTTGTGGGGTGGTGGCATGTGACGCAATTGCCGCTAAAATATAGCTCTCCAGCACTGCTTGCGTGAAGATACGCGAAAGTAAAAAAGAGAAGCCAAAGGTGTCTCATGACCCTTTCCTGTGTGTTTTAATCATTTCATACGCTTGGTTAATCTCTTGTGTTTTTGCAGTTGCTTCTTGCATGTAGGCTTCATCCTTGCCCTGTGACTTCACAATGTCTGGATGATACTCTCGGATGAGTTTTCTATAGGCTTTTTTGATGCTGTCCATGTCATCACTCTCTTTGACTCCTAAGAGTTTATAGGCATCGTTTATATTTGCTTTTGGTGTGATGTTGTGCATCATCTTCTCAAACTGATCAAACATGGCATGATAGAGTTTTGGATCAAGCGCAAAAGCCTCGGCTATGGTTGCGAGCATCTCTTCTTCGCTTTTGCTCACGCTACCATCTACAAAGGTAAGCTGAATCAAAAATCCCATAAAATGGTGCTGCTGTGCTTGGTTTCTTTTGGTGAGGTGTGCGAGTGTTTGTGCTACCGTTTGAAGGTTGTCACTTCGCTCTTTCTCTTGGCTAAAAATCTCTTTGAGCAACTCTTTGGTCTTTTGCGGCTCAGGAAAGAGTGCAGCGATATCATCAAACATGATCCCAACAAGCTGTGCTTCAAGTGCATCAACTCTGCCATCAGCTTTTGCAACCTTTGCTACAAGCGCTACAAAAAGCCCAAGCTCACTCTTTTGGAGAGACTCTTTGGAGAGAGAGAAGTTCTCAAACGCCTTTTTTGAGTAGGTGTCATATTTCGAGTAACTTTTAAAAATCCAGTAAAAAAAGAGCCCTAAAAGCGCAAATAAAATAATGTTTCCCATGTTTTTCCTTTGATTAATTTACTATTTTATGACTAACTCGCACAGCTTTCATGCTGCCAACCCAGAAGATTTCATCCATCAACCCCTCTTGCAAGAGACCATCTTTATCATAGGCAAAAAGAGTATCAACAACTTTGTCGTCTTTGTCAAATGGCTCTACGTGGAGGTTGTAAATGGTGTGAGTATCACCTTTTAGCTTTTGCTGTGCCGCTGTTTTTTTCTTATCAGTAAGACACTCATAGTGAATCTTGTTTTTGTCATTGTGCGCTCCAACTGCAAAAATCGGATGTCTCTTTTGTGCGCCATCGCATGCATACCTGCTGTTTAGGTAAATACTTAGCGTATCATCTGCAAGATATGGGCCAAGAAGCTCATCTTTGCGGGATTTTTCTTCTACTTCTCTTGTAACAAACTTGAAATCTTGAGAGTCAAAACGTGTTTTGTTGACAATCTTTACCTTCTCTTCTACAAGCGAAACCTCTTTTTTTTCATGGTTAAATGTGTAGGTTTGCACTCTCGTTCTTTTGGTGGTTTTTTTAGTTTTTATAAAAATATTTGGGATATATCTGCCATTTTTGATGATGCCTCTGCTCTCAAACGTCTCTACTCTGTCTTGGAGAAGAAGTGCAGCAACATCGATAGTTTGGGCAACGGCTTTGGCTTCATAGGTGTTGCCATCCTCTTTTATAAGAACATCACAATAGCCTACTTGCCCAAAGAGCGTTGCAAAAACATCATAACGCGTTATGCTCTCACGCGCAAAAAAAGAGCTAGCAAAGAGAAAAAAAAGCAACACTATTTTCATGTAATCCCCATTTCACACTATATTGACGAATTATATCAAAAATTTACTATAGATATAATATGGAATTATAATGAATCTATATTTCCAAAATAAAAATCTACATAAAAATGCACAGCAAAGTTGGGTTCATAGTCATACTGCCTATGAAAACTAACCCCAGGTTGCACTTCATACGCTATCCATTTGCGAAAGATATTTTGACGCCAAGAGAAAAACCCAGAGTAGTTGCTTATGCCATTATAGGGCTGTAGATGCTCTTCGCAAGAGTATTTGGAGTTTCCCCAAAATTGCTGTGTATAACTAAAACCTTTTCTTTTGGAGAGTGTAAGATAGTAGGAGAGTGCGAGGGCGTAGTCAAAACCATCGACATGAGACTGCGTTTTACGATGCAAGGTTGTACGAAAAAGAGCGTTTTTCTCGAGCGCTTTATCGAAGTAGATATTTGTCTCCTCGCTCCAGTCTGATTTGAGAGAGTATTTAAACTGCTGTGTAGGCTCAACGCGCCATGAGCCAAGAGTAAAATCTGTCGCATATCTTGCTCTTGCATAGCCTGTTAGACTGCTCATTCCTATGGAGTAGTGAGACTTTATGTCCATGAAAACAGGGGCAAAGTAACGCACGCCCGCCTCATTTTTACTCTCCTCTTTTGTACGAAGGTCGCCATCATCAAAGTAGCTTTGCTCCACATCATCGATGTAGAGCTGGAAATCTCTTTTTGTTCTGCTTAGCGGTATATGCGCTCTGATTTTGTAGTTAAAGTCAGCAGACTCCTTTGTTTGAAAGAGTGAGCCAAGACGAATACGAAGAAAACCTGTCTGTGTTTCGTCTATATATTTTTCATTCTTAAAAAAGAGATCTACCGATTCGCCTGCATTTAAAAAATCTTCATTGAGTTTTTTTTCAAGTGCATCAGATGAGAGAGGCTCTTTTGGTTCATTCATCCAGTCGCTGAGAGTTTCATCGACATCGCCAAAAAAATCAATAACATTGTTTGAAAAAATCTTCTGTTTTTTATCTATATAATCGACAAAGCCACCTTTAGATTCCTCATCTTGCGCATATAACGAAGCACAAAAGAGAAGAAGAGAGCAGATAAATGCAGTGCGTAGTAACATGAAACCCTCCTGCTAGATAAGCTATTATAACAAATTTAAAAAGGTTGGTATACTTTTAGGGATGAAACAGATAAAAGAATTGAACAACGGCGTGAAGTATATGCTTTTTGCCTCCTTTATTTTTGCCATAATGGGTGCATTTGCAAAGCTTGCTTCAGAACATATGAGCTCACTTGAAGTGGTCTTTTTTAGAAATATTTTTGGTGTTGTTTTTATAGGGTATGCGCTTTACAAAACCCCGATGGCACAAAAAGGAGGCAAGCCTTTTTTGCTCTTTTTTAGAGGTCTGATGGGCTTTTTGGCACTTTTGGCATACTTTTACAACATTGCACATATCCCGCTTGGGGACGCTGTAACCTACTCAAAAACCGCTCCCATTTTTACTGCCGTTTTTGCGTGGTTTTTTCTTCATGAGAAGCTCTCTCCCAACGCTTGGATTGCTGTATTTATTGGTTTTTTAGGGATTATACTTATCGCCAAACCCACAGGGATGGGCTTTAGCAAATATGATATTTTGGGGATTTTAAGCGGCATCGGTGCGGCACTCGCCTACACCTCCATCCGTGAACTCAAAAACTACTATGACACAAACATGATAGTTCTCTCTTTTACGCTTGTAGGCACGCTTGGACCGATTTTGCTCTTTGTTTTTTCGCACTATTTTTATGTCGCAGAACTTGATTTTATGCTCGGCAGATTTGTCATGCCTAGCGGGATAGTCTGGTTTTATGTCGTAGGGTTGGGGGTTTTGGGTACACTCTCCCAATACTACATGACAAAAGCGTACGGAGAGACAAAAGCGGGAATCGTAGGAGCGGTAAGCTACTCAAACATCGTTTTTGCCATAGTTGTCGGACTCTTTCTTGGCGATGCACTTCCTAGTTTTGTCACCGCATGCGGCATAGTTTTGATAGTAGCGGCAGGGATTATGGTGGCAAAAGCAAAATGATTTTAGATTAAATTCATTATGCTATAATCACTTTCTATTTTTTATAAGGTAAACAGATGAAACTACTCGCAGGTCCTTGCGTTATTGAGAGCGAAGAGAACATTTTTAAAATCGCTAAAGCTTTAGAGGTTTATCAAAATGACCCCGCAATTGATTTCTATTTTAAGTCCTCTTTTGACAAAGCAAACCGCACATCACTAGATAGTTTTCGTGGTTTGGGCATGGAAGAGGGGCTTAGGATTTTAGAAAAAGTCAAAAACGATTTCGGCTACAAAGTGGTTACGGATGTGCATGAATCGCATCAAGTTGCCGCTGTTGCCGAGGTTGTCGATATGCTTCAAATCCCCGCATTTTTATGCCGCCAAACCGATTTGTTGGTCGCATGTGCAAAGACTACAAAAGAGGTAAATATCAAAAAAGGGCAGTTTATAAACCCGCCCGATATGCGATACTCTGTAGCAAAAGTGCTTAAAACCCGCGGTTGCGATGAGGTAAGCTATGAGGCTTCTAAAAAACACGGAGTTTATCTCTGTGAGCGAGGAAGCTCTTTTGGCTATGGCAATATCGTGGTCGATATGCGCTCTCTAGTTATCATGAGAGAGTTCGCACCCACCATTTTTGATGCCACGCACTCCGTACAAGCACCAGGTGCGCTCGGCGGAAAAACAGGCGGAGACAGAACGATGGTGCCATATCTTGCCAGTGCAGCGGCGGCAGTCGGAGTGGATGGCTTCTTTTTTGAGACACACTTTGACCCAAGCATAGCACTAAGCGATGGTCCAAATATGATAAAACTGGATGAGTTAGAAGCTCTTGTTGCTAAGATTAAAAAAATTAGGGAGATTTAAAGATGATT
>CAXNED010000074.1:0-6457 GCA_964201385.1 Sulfurimonadaceae bacterium
GAAAACCTGGGATCCTTACCGCTAGACGACGGGGCCAAAACATAAAAAATGGTGTCCTGTGATGGATTCGAACCATCGGCCACCTCATTAAAAGTGAGATGCTCTACCGGCTGAGCTAACAAGACATTTACAAACCTAGTGTTTGTGGACGCGAATTATAGACAAATAGAATGTATATGTCAAGAAAAAATCTTCAAATGTTAAGAAAATTTCAAATCTTCTTTTAAAAATGGCGTTTTAGTTATAATTTTTTACTTTTTTGTTAAAATGAGCATAAAAAAGGGGGAGGGTGTATTTGAGTTTTTTTAGCTTTGAGTATCCGTACCTCTTTTTACTTTTTTTCCCGCTTCTTTACTGTATGTACAAGTGCAGGGAGCAGTTAAAGAGCCGCTATTTTGTGCATCTGCATCTGTTTAGCGCAAAAAAAAGCTTTCTTAAACTTGAGTGGGTTATAAAGATAGCCATACTTCTTTTTCTCTGCACCGCTCTTGCTTCTCCCATCGTTGTTGACACGCTTGACCCGCATAACCGTGTGGGAAAAGACATTGTTTTGGCACTTGATGGCAGTGGTTCTATGAACGCTTCTGGGTTTGATTTTGAAAATGATGTGAGCAAGGGGGAGCGGCTGAGCCGTTTTGAGATTGCGCAGGTAATCGCTTCTGAGTTTATCCAAAAGAGAGAAGCGGACAACCTTGGAGTTGTTTTTTTTGGAGATTTTGCTTTTATCGCTTCTCCCATCACTTATGAGAAAAATATGGTTGTTGATATGTTGGGATACCTCACTCATGGTATGGCAGGGCAAAATACAGCCATTGGCGAGGGGATTGCGGTGGGTGTCAGAGCTTTTAAGCACTCCAAAGCCAAAACAAAAATCATCATACTTTTAACCGACGGCGAGCATAATAGCGGTAGTATCTCGCCAAAAGATGCCATAAAGATGGCGCAAGAGCAGGAGATAAAAATCTACACCATTGGGATGGGAAACAAGGGCGAGGCGGATGAAGCGTTGCTGCAAAAGATAGCGCAGGAGAGTGGCGGGGAGTACTTTAGTGCAACTTCGGCAAAAGAGCTAAAATCTGTTTATGAGAAGATAGACGCTCTGGAATCTTCAAAGATAAAAAGCAGGGAGTATCTGCAAAAAGAGTACTACTACTGGGTGCTTTTGCTCGGTGTGGCGGCACTTTTGCTCTTTTTACTCTACAGAGGAGTACAAAAATGAAGCTTCTTTTTGCTGAGTATCTCTGGCTTTTGCTTCTTTTGCTGCCGCTCTTTCTCAAAGTAAACTTCAAAGAGTTAAGGGTTAGCTCTTATGGCTATATATTTAGTTTTCTTTTTGTTGTTTTGGCGCTTTGCAGACCTGTTATAGAGCAAGAACCTGTGAAATCTGAACAGCTTTTAAGTGATGTTATCCTTGGGGTGGATCTTTCATACTCCATGCACGCTTCGGACATCGAGCCTACACGTCTTGAGTTTGCTAAAGAGATGCTCAAAGAGCTGGTGGAGAAGGGAGAGAAGAGCAGATTTGGGGTGCTTGGATTTACCACAAATGCGGTGGTTCTCTCTCCGCTCACAGAAGATAGAGAGCTTTTGCTGCATCTTTTTGGCTCTCTTGATGAGAAATTTATCATCACACAGGGAAGCGATGTCATGTCTGCTCTCAAACTCGCACGCAAGATGTCCGCGTCTAAAAAGGCTACAGTTGTACTCTTTAGCGATGGGGCGGATGAGCTAGGCTATGAGGCGGAGGCGCATTTTGCCAGAGAAAACAACCTTGTTGTAAACATCTTTATGACAGCTACCACCATGGGTGGAACGCTTAGGCTTGAGGATGGTACGCTTATGAAAGATGAGCTTGGAGCTATCGTGGTCAGCCGTGAAAATAGTGCGGTAAAAGAGATAGCAGACTCAACGGGCGGGGTTTATACGAACGATTTGGATGCGCTGCTTGATGCACTGGCGTCACAAGGTAAAAAAGAGCATAAAATCCAGACAACGATAATGCGTAATCTTGAGCTTTTTAGCTATTTTGTGGTTTTGGCAATCATCTCATTTTTAGTGAGTGTGACAACGCTTAAGAGGTTTGTAGTGGCGTTTTTGCTTCTTTTTGGAGTGCATCTGAGCGCAAATGAGAATATGGAGTTTTTCAACAAAGCGGTGGAGTTGTACAGAAGCGGCGAGTATGAGAGGGCGATGCAAAACTTTGAGATGGTAAAGTCTGGGGATGCAGAGGTAAAGGCTATCGTTTTTTACAATATAGGCAATGCACTTGTGCGGCTACAAGAGTTTGAGAGGGCGAGGGAGGCGTATGTGAAGTCTTTAACGCTTCTATACTCCAAAGAGGCGGATGAAAATCTGGAGTTTATCCGTGAGGTGGGCGAGAAAAAAGAGATGACAAGCGGAAAACAGCAGAGCAAAGACAAATCTTCACTTGCCAAAAAAGAGCAAAGCAACAAAAAAGCAAAAGAGGGGGGCGGTTCAAACATGCAAGTAAGCGCACAAAGCAGTAGTGGTGCAGATGATAACGGTAAAAAAACCGAGATGCAAAATAGTGTCAATCTTGAAGGCGGCAAAGCAAAACTAAGCTCCAAGCAGTATGAACTTATCAACAAAAGGGGAGTCGATGAAAAAAAACCGTGGTAGTCTCTTTTTTCTTTTGATGCTCTTTTTTTCAGCAGAGCTTTTTGCAACGACATATACGTGGAGTGCGCAGATACAGAAGCAAAAAGCGTATAAAAATGAGCCGATTTATGTTCACTACATATGTGCATTTAGCGACCGTGCGGAGCTTTATAGCATAGAGTTTAACCCAAGCGGCGAGTATGAGAAGTTTCGTGTGAAGAGCTTGCACGTAAATGAGAGTATCGTTGATGGCAAAAAGGTAAGTTCCTATGAGTTTCTTCTTTTTGCAAAAGAGGGCGGCGAGATAGAGATAGCTTTTGAGGCGTTGATGAAGCTTACAAGTAGAGAGTCTATCGAAGAGATGGTTATCGGACGTGATAATGTCAAAAAAGAGGATACGAAAAAAACAGTTGTGAAGCAGGAGGTTTTTAAACTCTCCATTGAGCAGACGCCGAGTGCTTTGGTGGGGGATTTTGCACTTGATGTAAAAAAAAGAGAGCCTTTAGTCAAGGCGTATGAGCCTTACCATCTGGAGATAAAGATTCAAGGTGATGGAAACTTTGAAGCTCTTGAACCGCTTAGGTTTGAGATAGAGGGTGTCAAGATTTTTGCAGAGGATGTGGTTTTAAATCAAAAACTAACCAAAGAGGCACAGAGTGGAGTTTGGAGTCAGAAGTTTGCTTTTGTGGCAGAGAAGAGTTTTACCATACCAAAGCAAGAGATAGAGTATTTTAGTCTTAAAACAAAAAAGTTAGAGAAGCTTGTCATAGATGCGGTGGATGTAAAAGTGGAGGGCGGTTTTGTCAAAGAGGAGCTTCTTGATGTAGTGAAAAAAAATGAGTTTGTTTTTGACAGCGTCTATCTTTACTACTTGCTTGCGTTTGTTGCAGGTTTTTTAGTCGGAAAAATCAAGAGGAAGACATCTGTGCAAACAAAACCAAGTGATACTTTTTTACAAAAGGTAAAAGATGTCAAATCACTTGATGCGCTGATGGTTCTCTTGGTGGTTGAGGATGCCACAAGGTATGAACCACTCATCAAAGAGATAGAGCAAGACATGGTAACATCGCTTGGAGATGCGAAAAAACGTACACAAAAATTATATAATGCGACCAGTAAAAAAACGGGTGGTGTAGCATTATGAAACAGATGGTTTTATGGGTAGTTTTTTCGTTTTTGTTTGGTCTGTTTTTGAGTGGATGTACGCAACATGTAACCATCAAAGCACTGCAACCCGCAGAGATTGACCGTGCAGCAACGACAAAAAAAGTGAGTGTAGCATACTTTGAAAATGATGAATTTGATGTTTCTAGTAAAATCGAGACAAAACTGTATGAGAAAACCATCGATGACAAACAGTACTTTACGGTTGTGAGTAGAAAAGATTTTGATGATATTATCGCTGAACAAAAACTCCAAAGCAGTGGCTTGATAGAAGTTCAAAAAGCCATCGAAGTAGGTAACCTCATAGGTGCTCAAGCGATTGTTTCAGGGAGTGTTTCAAATGTGAGCGCAAGAGATAGCTACTACTACGAGAAGCGTTTACGATGTGTGGATAAAAAATGTGAAAGAATGAGGGAGTATCTTGTTGGGTGCACAAAACGTGACGTCCAACTCTCAGCGGAAGTGCGCATGGTTGATGTTGCGCAAGGAGATGTTATCTATGCAGCGAGTATTCCAGCATCTACAATATGGACGCACTGTGATGACGATACTCATTTTATCCCAACAGTTGATGCAGCGGGACAGATGCTAGCAGAGCGCATAGCGGAGCATTTTATCTTTAGGTTAACACCGCATTACGTCAATATGAGAGTAGCTCTTTTAGATGACCCTGACACGAAGTATGATGCTAGGCAAGAGAAGCTTTTGGAGTTTGCGTTAGAGTATATTGAGCAAAATAGGCTTGATAAGGCAGAGGAACTTTTAACTGAACTTGTTGACGCAACAGAGCAGAAAAGTTATGTTGCTTTTTATAATCTGGGGGTTGTCAAAGAGGCACAAGGTGTTTATGGAGAGGCGCAAAACTACTACAAAAGAGCCGATGCTCTGGCGATAGAGCCTGTGGAAGAGTTAAATCAGGCGCACTTTAGGATTAGTGATTTGATAAGAAAACATAAAAAAGCGATGGAGCAGCTTGGGCAATGAGGAGATATCTTTTTATAGTCGCTCTGCTTACTCTGCTTTTTGTCGGATGTAGCAAAAAGGAGGAAGTGCCGCTTATGCAAAAAAAAGCACTCCCCGCATGGTACACAAATCCGCCACAAACCACACAAACAAAGCTCTATGCTCTTGGCGAGGGAGAGAGCAAAGAGGTGGCGATAACAAATGCTCTTAGCATGATGGCGTCCACACTTAGCGTCTCCATCGAGTCCACATTTAACTCCAAAAAGTTTGTAGAAGAGGGGATGCGCAACTCAAACCAGCTTACAACATTTAGCGAGATACAAAGCGATGTGAAGAGAGTCCGTATAAGCCATTATGAGGTTTTAGAGGCGCAAGAGCTTGGTTTTAGAAGACACATCGTCCTCATCGTCTCGGAAAAAAAGAGACTTTTTGAGAGCCTCAAAAATGAACTTGACCAAAAGTTTGCGCTAGCCGATGCTCAGTTAGGCTCGCTTCATCTTCATCATGCGCTAGAGCAGATTACTATCTACCAAAAACTGCTCCAAGAGCTAGAGGATGTTCCAAATACGCTTGTAGTTATGAACGTTTTGCAGAGCAGTTTTCAAGGCGAGAGTTTCATCCAAAAGATTCAAAAAATCAAAAACAGTTACGCCGCACTTCTTGCTTCTATCAGTTTTGAGATAGAGACGGACGAGAACTCAAAAAACCTTCAAGCTCCTATCCGTGATGCACTAAATGCAAAAAAACTCCAACTCAAAAGCGGCAATGCTCTTGTGCATTTTAAAATCATCGTCCGCTCTGATATCCACAAGGCATCTTCTTATGGCTTTTTGCTCGCCCGCTCCGCCATCGAGATAAGCGTAAAAGATAGTAAAAACAGCATAATCGCAGGCAATAAGCTCAACATCACAGGGCAGTCAACGCAAGGATACGAGATAGCAAAACAGAGCGTTGCCATAAAGTTTGGCGAGATGATACAAAAAGAGGGAATTGGCAAGATTTTGGGGCTTGAGCTTTAGTCTTTTGCTTCAAATTTATCCCTTTTTGTTATACTTCAATTTATCTGAAAAAGGACAAAATATTTATGATTTCTAAAATAGAGTTGATTAAAAAAGAGGTTTCCAAAGTAGTTGTCGGGCAAGAGAGGATGATTGATGCTCTGCTCATCGCGCTTTTGTGTGAGGGGCATATACTCATAGAGGGTGTTCCAGGGCTTGCAAAGACAACAACGGTCAATGCACTTGCAAAGAGTTTGGGGCTTGACTTTAAGCGTGCGCAGTTTACTCCCGACTTGCTTCCTTCCGACATTCTTGGGGCGGAGATTTACGACCCGCAGACCAACAGTTTTAAAATCAAAAAAGGTCCTATTTTTACGAACCTTCTTTTGGCAGACGAGATAAACCGTTCTCCCGCAAAAGTCCAATCGGCACTTCTTGAAGTGATGCAAGAGAAGCAGGTAACGCTTGGCGATACCACCTTTAAACTCTCTCCTCCTTTTTTCGTTATGGCGACACAAAACCCCGTTGAGCAGGAGGGCGTTTACCAGCTTCCAGAGGCGCAGTTAGATAGATTTATGCTCAAACTCATTGTTGATTACAACACAAAAGCAGAGGAGCTTGAGATAGCACGACGTATGTCAAGCGGCAATTTTGAGGAGATAAAGAGCGTTGTGACGCATGAAGATTTGGTGGCGTTAAAGGCGGCAGTAAAA
>CAXNED010000075.1:0-6448 GCA_964201385.1 Sulfurimonadaceae bacterium
GGCAAACTGACTCCTCTTCCAAAACCATCTATCGACACAGGTATGGGGCTAGAGCGTGTTGTCGCAATCAGCGAGGGCGTTACAAGCAACTACTCTTCATCTCTTTTTATGCCGATTATCAAAAAAGTAGAAACGCTTATAGGAAAAGAGTATGTTTACGCTAGCGGTGCATCTTACCGTGTTATAGCCGACCATATAAGAACGGTGCTTTTCTTGCTTGCGCAGGGCGTAAACTTCTCAAACGAGGGGCGTGGTTATGTGCTTCGCCGAATCCTTCGCCGTGCCGTTAGACATGGGTATCTTTTAGGATTTAGTGAACCGTTTATGTACAAGCTTGTGGATAATGTTGTAGCTATTATGGGCAAAGAGTATGACTATTTGGCGGCAAAATCAAATGCTGTAAAAGAGCAGATAGAGCTTGAAGAGGCGAGATTTTTCAAAACTATCGCATCGGGAATAGAGCTTTTCAATGAAGAGCTGAAAAATACGAAAGAGATTTTTAGCGGCGAGGTTGCATTTAAACTTTATGACACTTTTGGTTTCCCGCTTGATTTGACTGAAGATATGTTAAGAGAAAAAGAGCTAAAACTTGACTCTGCTACATTTGAAGTGTTGATGCAAGAGCAGAGAAGCCGTGCAAAAGCTGCTTGGAAAGGTAGCGGGGATGATGTTGTCGCTGGAGATTTTAAAGAGCTTTTAGAGAAATTTGGCGAAAACAGTTTTGTGGGCTATGAGAGTACAAAACATAAAAGCAAGGTTTTGGCACTTTTAGATGAAAATTACCATCATGCGGAGAAACTCTCAGCAGGTACAAACGGCTGGGTATTTTTGGATGTTACTCCTTTTTATGCGCAAAGCGGTGGACAGTGTGGAGACAGTGGAGAGCTTGCAGGTTTTGCAAAAGTGCTTGACACTAAAAAATTCTTTGGACTGAACTTATCTCAAATCTCGGTAGAAAAAGAGCTAAAAGTTGGCGATGAGGTTGAAGCAGTTGTAGATATCTCAAGAGGCGAGATAACAAAACACCACTCCGCAACTCACTTGCTTCATGCAGTTCTTTTTGATGTTTTGGGAGACCATATTTCTCAAGCAGGCTCGCTTGTAGAAGCAGACAGATTAAGATTTGACTTCTCTCATCCAAAAGCACTCTCTCATGCGGAACTAGTAGAGATAGAGACAAGAGTAAATTATGAGATTATGCGTGGCACAAGCGGTAAAACAGAGGTTATGAGCATCGATGAAGCTAAAAAGTCGGGTGCAAAAGCTCAGTTTGGCGAGAAGTACGGCGATGAAGTCAGAGTAGTCAGTTTTAGCGATGTGAGTGTCGAGTTTTGCGGTGGCGTGCATGTGGACAATACTGCAGTTATCGGCTCGTTTATTATCACAAAAGAGAGCGGTGTAAGTGCAGGCGTGAGACGCATAGAAGCGGTTTGTGGACATGCGGCGTATGAGCATTTTACCCAGCAAAGAGTTCTCATAAAAGAGATAGAAGCAGAGGTAAAAAACCTTGATGTTATGGCGGGCATAAGCAGACTAAAGTCCAACATAGCAGAGCTTAAAAAAGAGCTTAGTGATGCTCAAAATAGTATAAAAACAGATATAAAAGTTCAGCAAATCAACGGTGTAAGCGTTGTTGTGGATGAGCTTACAAACGGCGATATCAAAGAGAAGATTGATGAGCTTAAAAACCAAAATGAGAAGCTTTGCGCAATCCTTTTTCAAGTAAAAGATGACAAAGTGATGATGGCGGCAGGCGTTAAAAATGCAGATGCAAAAGCAGGCGATTGGATAAAACACATCGCTCCTCTTCTTGGCGGAGGCGGCGGCGGTAGAGCAGATTTTGCTCAGGCTGGCGGCAAAGATATCTCAAAACTTCAAGAAGCTAAGGCGGAAGCGTTGCGATTTATCACAGAGATACTCGCATAATGCAAGATATCTTTTTAGAGTACAAAACGCTTTTCGTCTTTTTACATGTCATTAGCGGTGTTGTATGGGTTGGTGGCATGGTAGCGATGCGCTACGCCGCACACCAATCTTTTTTGAACATAGAATCCCCTCAAAAACGCCTAGAACACATAGCCTATGCACTCAAGCGACTTTTTACTATTGTCGTTCCTTTTGTAGTGATTTTGCTTGTCACTGCCATTTTTATGGTCAAGGGTTATGGTCTCTCACAAAGTGATTTTGCACCTCTTAGCTACGCAAAAGAGGCTATTTGGAGCGTGATGTTTGTAAACCTTATGGTCATGATATTGCGACGAAACAGAGGCGAGCGCATGCTTCATGCGGGTAACATGGTGGGGGCGAAAAACCAGATAGAGCTTATCGGAAAAGTGATGGTACCGCTGAACATCGCTCTTGGAGTTATCGCTATCTTCTTAGGAACTTATCTCTCAGGCGCTCTCTAAATGTTGCGCCTTGCCTCTTCATCTCCAACACGTGCCGCGCTTCTAAAAAGTGCGGATATAGCCTTTGTGCAACAGAGTGTTGATTTTGATGAGGAGCGCATCATCGCCTCTTGCCCAAAAAACTTTGTCTATCAAGCAACGCTTGGAAAGTATGAAGCCAATCTAAAAGTGTTTGGATACGATGATTTGCCTCTTTTGGTTGCAGATACAGTTGTCGCTTCTGGGGGACGTATTTTGCGCAAAGCCAAATGTGCAGGTGACGCAAGAGATATCCTTATGACGCAAAGTGCGAACATCACAAGCATCATCACATGCATGATTTACCAATCCAAAACGATGAAGATAATCGATATCTCAACAACAGAGTATCTCTTTGACGCATTTGACCTTGATGATATTGAAGCTTATATCGCAAGTGGCGAGTGGCGTGGAAAGGCTGGAGCGTGCATGGTAGAGGGGTTTTGCAAAAAGTACATCAAGAGTGTTAAAGGGCATGAGAGTACCGCGATGGGGCTAAATACTGAGCTTTTGAGGAGATTTCTATCTTGAAAGTAAAATTACACCCCATAGAAACCACCGTTGTCCTTGTTGTGGCGCTTATAACGTGGCTCTATATCGATTTCATCAGAGATGAGCATGCGAAAATAAAAGAGCAGAGTTATAAAGAGCAGGCGGCACTTATGCAGACGCGTGCGCATGAGATGATTCTTGGCAAGCAAAAAGCAACTCTTGCCATAGCCCTTGCAATCGCAAATGAGCGCGCGCTTGGCGATGCTATAGAGCAAAACGCACTTGAAGAGGACTATTATGACCAGTTTATCCACGCGCTTGATACGAATGGTTTGGAGAAAAATATTTGGGTGCGCCTCTTTGACAAAGAACTTCAAACGCTTTACAGCAGTTGGAACAAAAAAAACGGCATCAATGGCAACCACGCAAGAGCTGACCTCCTAGAAGCGCGCTCACTTGAAAAGCCCATATCGTCCATCAGTGCATGCGGTTCTGACCTCTCTATGCGCGCCATCGTTCCCATTGTAAAAGAGGGGCAGTTGGTTGGTTTGGTGGAGGTTCTCTCTCGTTTTGACGCTATCTCTGTGCAAATGAGGAGTTTAGGGGTTGAGTCTGTTGTCCTTTTGGACAAAGAGCATAAAAAAACTATTGTTGTCCCCTATACGAAAATGTTTGTGGATGATTACTATGTTGCAAACGCTGATGCTCCTGTCGATTTGATGGGGTATTTGCGAAGAAATGGGGTGCATAACTATCTCAATACACCACGCAAGATAGAAAATGGTTATGTGATAAGTAGCTATAAACTCAAAAATATCCAGAACAAAACTATCGGTTACTACATCATGTTTAAAAAACAGGATGAGGTTTTAAATGTCAATTTGGACTTTTTTCTCTACAAATGGCTAGGCATCGCCATCGTTGCGGCAATGGCGATTGGGGCTATCTTTGGAAATTTTATCTACTATAGAAACAAAAAACAGAAGATGTACTACAAAAACATCATAGATTCCTCTTCTAACATCGTGATGGTGGTGGATGCGCAAAATATCGTTGATACAAACAAGACTTTTTTTAGCTATTTTAACCACTACAGCACAATCGAAGAGTTTCAAAAAGAGCATCGCTCCATTTCAGACTTTTTTGTTGAAGAAGAGGGGTACATACACAGAGATATGGATGGCGAAAACTGGCTTGAGTATCTTATCAAAAACCCAAAAAACAACTTTGTTAAAATTGCTTATGATGGCAAAGAGCACTATTTTTCAGTGAGTGCATCTTTGATATCAGCGGAAAAGGGGCATTACAGCACGATTTTATCGGATGTTACTGCACAAAAGATTTATCAAAATGAGCTTGAACATACCAACATCACCGACCCGCTTACAAAAATCAAAAACCGCTACTACTACAACGAACAGATAAAAAAAGAGAGTGCGAGTGCAAATCGCTACTTCTACCCACTCTCGCTCGTTATTTTCGATATAGACCATTTTAAGAAGATTAACGACAATTACGGGCATGATGTCGGGGATAAAGTCCTCATAGAATACACAAAACTCATAAGCTCCTACCTAAGAGACAGCGATATTTTTTGCCGTATCGGTGGCGAAGAGTTTGCGCTTATACTCCCTCACGTAAACAAGTCTGATGCCTACAAAATAGCAGACAAGATACGTATCAAAGTGTATGAGCACAAGGAGATTTTAGCGGTAACGATGAGTTTTGGTGTAACAGAGTATGTCAAAGGTGAAGATTTGGAGAGCACATTCAAAAGAGCCGACAAAGCACTTTATGAGGCAAAAAACGGCGGCAGAAACAGAGCTGTGGTGAGATGATGTACTACCAAAACGAACTAGAGGCACTCAAAAAGTCCAAACGCTACAGAACAAGAGAGGTTGTCCAACCAGATATTTTGGATTTTGCCTCAAATGACTATCTTGGACTCTCCCACATCAAAGAGCTACATGAAGCTACTTGCAAAACGCTCTCCCAGATGCCGCTTCACAGCGCAAAAGCCTCTCTTTTGGTCAATGGATACCACCAGATTCACAAAGATTTTGAAGAGGCACTCTGCGAGGCAAACGGATTTGAAGAGGGCGTGATCGTAGGAAGCGGATTTAATGCCAACATCGCACTCATTGAAGCACTTATTAGGCGTGGGGATGTGCTTTTCATGGATGAGAAGTACCACGCTTCTGGAGTTTTGGCGACACGACTAAATGGCATGAACGTCAAATTTTTTGCGCACAACGACATGCAAGAACTTGAGGAGCTTCTAAAGACGACAGAAGCAAAGAGAAAGATAGTTGCGGTTGAGGGGATTTACTCAATGGATGGCGATTTGCTCGCAAAAGAGGTGTTTGAAATCTGCGATACGCATGACGCTCTTTTAATAGTCGATGAAGCACATAGCAGTGGCGTTGTCGGGGAGCGTCTTATGGGAGTTTTTGACTACTACTGCGTCCCCATAAAACCAAACTACATCAAGATGGGAACACTCGGCAAAGCGTATGGAAGTTTTGGTGCTTTTATCTTGGCATCTTCGCACATCATAGAGTATCTTATAAACCGTGCAAAGCCCATTATTTACGCTACTGCACTCTCTTTGTATGACACACTTTTGGCACACAATGCGTTGCGTTACATGCAACAAAATCGCTCTTTGCTCAAAGAGGAGATAAAAAAACGTCAAGATATCGTCTATGAAGAGCTGGGTATTCGAGTTGAGGGACTTATCGTACCCATAGTTATCAACGATAATGAAAAAGTCATAGCGATTCGTGATGCACTCAAAGATATGGGTTATGCGGTGGGTGGCATACGTCAACCAACCGTGGAACGGGCGATTATCAGGCTTATAGCACGTTTGGGCGTGAGTTGCGATGACCTAAGAGATGTATGTCGTCAAGTAAAGCTTCAAGCATGAAAATAACTACTTTGCGCATCACGATGGATGCAAAAACGCTTGTTGACATAAGTTTTGACATCCCATATTCACTCGCACTTGTCGGGCAAAGCGGAAGCGGAAAAAGCCTTACCATCAAAGCACTTCTTGGCATGTTGCCTCAAACGATGGACGTAACGCTTGAGTATGAGAGTGATTTTACTCTTGAAGCAGGCGAGAGCTTGGCGTTTGTACCGCAAAACCCTTTTACGGCACTATCCCCTTTGACAAAGATAAAAAAACAGTTTTTTATCCCGACTCAAAAGGTTGTAAAGCTTTTTGAGCAGGTTGGACTTGAGAGTGAACTTTTAGAGAGATTTCCACCAGAACTCTCAGGCGGGCAGCTCCAAAGAGTGGTTATCGCTATGGCACTTAGCCATGAACCAAAACTTCTTTTGCTTGATGAACCTACAACGGCACTCGACCCGCAAACACGGATTTTGATTTTAAATCTTTTAAAAGAGTTGCAGGCAAAACTTGGATTTAAGATGCTTTTTGTGACGCATGACATGAATTCTGCTAAAATGCTATGCGAAAATATCTGCGTTATAAAAGATGGAAACGTCATTGAGAGCGGAGAGAT
>CAXNED010000076.1:0-6413 GCA_964201385.1 Sulfurimonadaceae bacterium
TGTGAGATTGGAAAGACTGTTCCAAATCCTATTCTTGACTTGATGGAACATTTTGAAGAGACATTTTTAGAGTGTATCAATGAGCAAAAGCCATCTGTGCATTATGGAGAGTCTATCGCTTACATAGCAAAGATTACCGCACCATGTACTGACGCTTGTCCTTCTCATGTCGATATTCCTGCCTACATCGAGGGTGTACGAGACCTTAGAATGGACGACTCTTTGATGGCGACACGCCAAACAATGCCATTAGCGCATGTTTGCGGTCGTGTTTGTCCGCATCCATGTGAAGATGCATGCAGAAGAACAAATCTTGATGAGCCGATTTCTATCATGTCGCTAAAGAGACTTGGTGCCGACTGGGAAACTGACCATGGATATGACTTTTTCCACCCGCTTGAGAAAAAACCGAGCAACGGTAAAAGAGTTGCAGTTATCGGTGCAGGTCCAGCGGGACTAACTACCGCTTACTACCTTGCCGCTGATGGCGTTGAGGTCGATGTTTATGAAGAGCTTCCAGTTCTTGGCGGTGAAGTAGCAGTAGGTGTTCCAGAGTACAGGATGCCGATTGGCAAATACAACAAAGACATCGAATGTGTTAAAGATATGGGCGTTAACTTTATAGTAAACTCCAAAATCAATGCGGACGATATGAGAAGATTTGAGAGCGAGTACGATGCGACTATGGTTGCAACGGGAACGAGAATCTCTAAAAAAGTCTATTGTAACAACGAAAGAGCGGATATAAAAGGGTATTGGGGTGCGATAGACTTTTTGGATAAAGTAAACCTTTATGAGAAGTACGGCTATAAAATCTCAAAAGAAGAGCAAGAGAAAAATCTTTTAACCACCGATTTTGTTGATTTGACTGGAAAAACTCTTGTTTGCGTTGGCGGCGGCTTTACATCCATGGATGTCGTGCGCTGTGCCATCAGAGCAAATGCAAAAAAAGTTTATATGATTTACCGTAGAGATGAGAAAACCATCATCAAAAATACGACATACGAAGAGTACCATGAAGCAGTAGAAGAGGGTGTAGAGTTTCTTTTCCACTCCGCTGTTGCAGAGATGGTTGATGAAGAAAATCTCTTAAAATCACTTCTGATAGATAAGTACGAGTTAGTTCCAGACCCAAATGGCGGTCGTGCAGAGCTTGTAAAAATCGAGGGTGCTTCTTATGTTATAGAAGCGGATTATCTTATCCCTGCGGTTTCTCAGTCAGCTGATTTGAAGCTTCTACCTCCAGAATGGGAGATTGAGATGACTTCATGGGCGACTATCAAGACAAACGGCAAGGACTATATGACTTCTCGCAAGGGCATTTTTGCTTCAGGGGATTGTGAGTATGGACCTATGACTATCGTCAATGCAGTCGGTCAGGCAAAAAGAGCGGCATCGGTTATGAGTAGATATCTTTTAAGCGGTGAAGTCACACTAAGTGACGATGAGATTATGGAAGACCACCTCAAAAAACTCCGTGTTTATGACAAAAAAGAGAAGATTACTGGCTGGTTAAAAGGGATTCCGAGACAACATCCCGAAGTTCTTGAAGTTGAAGATAGAAAATACAACAACAAAGAAGTGAACTTAGGCTTTACGCAAGAAGAGGCTATGAGTGAAGCAGAACGCTGTATGCGTTGTTACTATATAGCTATGGTACAGGCGTAGAGGATGGGAGATATGAATAAATTGATTAATTTTAAAATTGACGGTATCTCTGTAGAGGCTCAAAAGGGCGAGACTATTTTAACAGTGGCTCGCAAAAACGGCATCTATATCCCTACCATGTGCTACATCTCTAAAACTTCGCCGTGTGCGTCATGTCGTATGTGTGTCGTTGAAGCAAGCGGCATGGATGGTTTTGTGCTTAGCTGTAACACGCCTCCTGTTGAGGGTGTAGAGATAACTACAAGCAGTGATGCGCTAAACCATGAGCGAACAAATATTATGCGACTTTACGATGTCAACCATCCCCTAGAGTGCGGTGTTTGTGACAAATCTGGAGAGTGTGACCTTCAAAACAAGACTTTGGAGTTCAACGTATCACGCCAACACTTTAGCGCACGAGACCAGTTGCGTCCACTGCAAGAGTGGGGGCTTATAAACTATGAACCATCTCTTTGTATCTTGTGTGAAAAGTGTGTTCATGTCTGTAACGAGGTTATCGGCGATGACGCTATCGAGGTAAAATTTGGCGGATACAGTTCAACTATCATTCCAAAAAATAGCCAAACTCTTGATTGTACTTTCTGTGGAGAGTGTATAGCGGTTTGCCCTGTGGGTGCGCTTACAAGTAGTAGTTTTCGCTACAGAGCAAATGCGTGGGAGCTTGAAAAAGTCCCTGCCACATGCGCACACTGTTCAGGTGGATGTCCGCTTGAGTATGAAACAAGACACGCTTCTCTAAACGGCGCAGATGAGATATTTAGAGTGAAAAACAACTTTGAGTTTAGTACACTTTGCGGTGCGGGAAGATTTGGTTTTGACTTTGACAACAAAGCATCAAAAAATGAAGCGGCGTTTGCAAAAGCCATAGAGGCGTTTAAAGGCGCAAAAGCTATACGATTTTCTTCTATGATTACCAACGAAGAGGCGTACATCTTAGAGCTTCTAAAAGAAAAATTAGGCGTAAAACTCTTCAATGAAGATGCAAGAAAATTCGCAGAGTTTATGAAATCATACAGTTCTGTGAGCGGCAAACTCCATCATAGCGGCTCTCTTGATGCCATCAGAGGCTCTGACGCCATCATCGTTATAGGCAGTAGAATCGCAACAGACAACCCTGCCGTGAGATACGCACTCACAACCGCTTCAAAACATAACGGCGCAAAAGTAGTCTATGCACATCCGCTTGAAGATGTGTTGATGCAAAATGTTATCACGCAGATGATGAAACATGAAGTTGGAACGGAAGAGGGCGTTTTGGCACTTTTGGCAGATGCGATTCTCAAAGATGCTGATTTGCCAGAGCAAGAGAGAGCATTTTTTGATGCGCTTGACTTTGGCTATCTCTATGCTGAAACAAACATCGGGGAAGAGGAGTTTGAGTTTATGATGCGCTCTTTTGCAAGAGCAACAAAACGCACACTTGTCATCGGGCATGACCTAATGGCGCATCCAAGAGCATCTAACATCGCAAAACTTGCGGCGCTTATTGAAAAATATAGTGATTTTTCTTTGGTTGTTGTCCCTCGTGAGGTGAATACTCTGGGCGTATCGCTTATCAACTCTTTAGATGCGGATGAAGATATGGCGGGTGTTGTGGGCTATAACGCTAAGGGCGGTTTTGTTATCTCTTCACTTGATGGTGCCGATTTGGCTTCTCCTGCACTTAACCAACAAGAGGGAACTTTTGTGAGTATCGACAACCAAGTGCTTCCAACAAATGTTGCACTTGCGTTTGATGGCTACACGCTCAATGACCTTGCAAATGCTTTGGGCGTAGAGCAGAAAGAGACGATTTTCTATACAAAAGAGCTTCCTGCAAACGTAGGATTTAAGAGCGTTGTGTTTGATGATTTGCAAAATTTCCTCTCGCCGCTTGGCGAAGACAGACGTGGATATATCTTAGATGAGGTTGCATGTGTGGCAGATGGCGAGGTTGAAGAGCTTGATGATATGCCAGAGTTTAACGGAACTATTATTTACCACTGTGACCCTGTGCTTCAGTTTAACAACTATACGCAAAAAGCAGAGCAGCTTCCAAAAGAGAACTTTTTGCGAGGTTCAGCGCAGTTCGGGGTTGCCGCAAAGATAAATGATGGCGATATGGTTGAGATTAGCTTTGGCAGAACCAAAATCCAAAGAGAGTTTAAACTAGATAGTGACCTAAAAGGAACTATTGCACTCAATCCGACATTTGACATAAGCATAGACGCCAGCAGATATAGATTTGAAAAATCCAAAATAGTGAGAGTGGTTTCATGAGTAAAATTACTATAAACATTGATGGAAAAGAGATACATACGCAAGAGGGCGAGTACATACTCAATGCCGCTCGTGCCAACAATATCTTTATCCCAGCAATCTGTTACCTAACGAGATGCAGCCCGACACTTGCGTGTCGTTTGTGTCTTGTTGAGGCGGATGGCAAGCAGGTTTATGCGTGTAATGCAAAATCTAAAGAGGGGATGAGTGTTGTAACCTCTACTGAAAATATCGCTAAAGAGCGCAGAGCAATCATGGAAGTTTATGATGTAAACCATCCGCTTGAGTGCGGTGTTTGCGACCAGTCAGGCGAGTGCGAACTGCAAAACTACACTTTAGAGATGGGCGTGGATGTACAGCATTACGCTATCAAAGATGTGAACAGAAAAGATAAAGATTGGGGGCATATCCACTATAACCCTGGACTTTGTATAGTTTGTGAGCGTTGTGTTACTGCTTGTAAAGATATGATTGGCGACAACGCACTCAAAACCGTAGCTCGTGGTGCAGATGCGATAGAGGCAGAGTTTAAAGACACCATGCCAAAAGATGCCTATGCGATGTGGAATAAGCTCAACAAATCTCTTATCGGTTTAACAAGCGGCGAAGAGATGCTTGACTGTACAAGTTGTGGCGAGTGTGCGGCGGTTTGTCCTGTTGGTGCGCTTGTCGATACTCACTTTACCTACACATCTAACGCATGGGAGCTTAAGCAGATTCCTGCAACGTGCGGACACTGTAGTGCGGGATGTCAAATCTCTTACGATGTGAAACACACAAGCATTGACAACACGGATGAGAAGATTTACCGTGTCATGAATGAGTGGAACTATGTATCTCTTTGTGGTGCGGGACGCTATGGGTTTGACTATCAAAACAGAGTAGCATCAAAAGATAAAACGGCGTTTGCAAAAGCTCTCGAAGCATTTAAAAAAGCAGATACCATCAAGTTTACTTCTACTATCACAAACGAAGAGGCGTATCTGCTTCAAGCCTTAAAAGAGAAGTTCGGCTACAAACTTGTAAACAACGAAGCAAAAGCATTCCAAACATTTTTAAATAACTATAGCGAGATTAGCGGTAAAAAGCTTTATGGTTATGACCTTGAAGCAACGCACAATGCAAACTTTGTTGTCTCTGTTGGTGCGGCTCTAAAGAGCGACAACCCAAATGCACGCTATGCACTCAACAACTCTATGACGGTAAACAAGGGTGCGGGTTTATACTTCCATCCGCTCAAAGACCCTGTTATCGAGGGGCTTGGCAAAAGTATCATGACTATATACCACGCTCCTCTTCAAGAGGAAGTAGTTCTTTATCTTATCCTTGACCTTTTTGCTGACAAAACAAAGCTTCCAAATGAAGTTGTAGAGTATCTTGCATCATTTCACGCAACAAAAACTGTAACGGTTGAAGAGACCATCAAAGAAGAGATTACAGAGATAGTTAAAGTTATGAAAAAGAACGAAGAGACAGGCGAAGAAGAAGAGGTAGAAGAAGAGAAGAAAAAGATGGTTCCTAAGAAAATCACAAAAGAGGTAGAGGTTGATGATAACCGCCTTTTAGCGATTTTAGGAGCAGATGAGAAGTTTATGGAAGAGCTAGAGAAAAACTTAGCGAAAAAAGACAGTTTTGTGCTTATGGCAGGAGCAGACTTCTATACACATCCAAACGCTAAAAATCTTGCACGTCTCTTGGCTCTCATAGAAAAATACAGCGCATTTGAGCTTGTTATGATTCCAAATCTCACTAACACGCTTGGTGTCTCACTTATCTGTGAGCTTGATGACGCAATGGGTCTTCATACGGTTGGCTACAACACAAAAGGCGACTTTACTCTCTCTGCCCTGGGAGATGGAGACCTCGATATGCCTGCTATCAACCAACAAGAGGGAACGCTTACAAGTATCAACAAAAGAGTGAACCCTACTAACGCAGCAATTGGTTATAACGGGTATGAGCTTAACGATATTGCTAACGCACTTGGACTAATAGCTCAAAATGTTATAGAGTACACAAAGATGCTTCCGACACAAAAAGGGTTTCAATCACAAGAGTTTGACAACTTGCCAAATCACTATGAAAACGATGGAACAGAGTGCCGTGGCTATCTGCTTGAAAATGTAGCAGTTGAGACGAGTGGCGATGAGAGTGTTGCAAAGTTTAGTGATGAAAAACTCGAAGGTACGCTTATCTATATGGCAAATCCTGTGAGACAGTTCACACCTTTTACATCTAAGTGTACAAATTTAGATGAGCTAAGCGGTGTTTATATGAGTGAAGAGTTCCTCGCCAAATCTGATTTTAATGAAGGAGACATCGTGAAAGTGAAAAGTGCAAGCGGTGAGCTTGTGGCAAGTATTGTAAGTGACAACAAAATAAGCGGTGATATCATAGTTCTGCCGACATTTGATGCAAAATTAAACTCAGAGGCACTGTTTAGCTCATACCGCTTTGCAACAGCTTCGATTGAAAAGGTGTAATAT
>CAXNED010000077.1:0-6389 GCA_964201385.1 Sulfurimonadaceae bacterium
GATCTTGATGGTATGTATTATGGCGCACAACTTGGTGTGAATTATGCATTAAATAATAATCTCTCTCTTGAAGCTGGATATAGATATATGAAATCAAACGCTGATTATGATTTGGCTGATGGAACTGAAAGCTACAAACTTGAGCTTGACTATATTTCAAACTGGTTCGTTGGTGTAAACTACAAATTTTAACTCTCTTTTTTCTCCTGAAAACTCCCCTTGCGGGAGTTTTATAAACTCACTATCTTTGCCCCAAATCCGCCCATGTGTTGTGGTGCGTCTTCAAACTTTTTTACTCTTGGATGTGCTTTTAGAAACTCTTTGACTGCATAAGAGAGTTTTCCTGTGCCTATGCCGTGATAGACTATGACTTCATCCCAGCCGTTGATGAGTGCGTCTGAGATAAATTTGTCCAGCACTTCTGTTGCTTCTTCGGCTCTCATGCCGTGGAGGTCGCATTTGAGTCCTGCTCTTTTTTGAACATTTAAGCTTATGTCTGTTTTTGGTTTTTGATGCGGTATGTGTGTGTGTTTGAGCTGTGCGGTTTTTACTCTTATGCGCATCCCCTCTATCTCAACAATCGCCTCTTTTTTATCTTTCATAGCGACGATTAACCCTTTTTTACTGTGGTACTTGACGCTATCGCCGATGTTAAACTCTGGAGTTTGTATGATTTGCGGCTCTTTTTTGGCTTGTGGGAGTTTTTTGTTTGCCTCGTTCATAGCTCTATGGATGGCTTGCATATCGCCTGCACGAGCCGCCTGTTTTGCTTCGTTGATGGCACTCTCATAGCTTACTTTGAGTGCGCTTTTCTCACGTTCCAGCTCTTCATGTACTCTTTGGCGAAGCTCTTTGAGTTCTTGCTCTTTAGCTACCAAATGCTCCAGTTTTTCATCTGCAAGTTTATGTTTTTGCTTCAGCTCACGCTCTAACTGCGAGCCTCTCTCGATGAGGATGTTGAGTTTTTCGCTGTTATCGCCATAGAGTTTTTTGGCTTCACTCACGATGTTATTTGCGATGCCGTATCTGCTTGCAGTCTCAAAAGCATAGCTTTTCCCGATGATGCCATGCATAAACTCATACGTCGGAACTCTGTTTTGCTCATCATAAATCGCCGCCATAAGTTCGACATCATCACGGTCTGCCATGAGTGCGGCAAGGCGTTTGTGGTGCGTGGTAACAACTATCTTTTGCCCACGCACGATAAGTGCATCAAGCATCACTTTAAAGAGTGCCGCCGCCTCGTCACTGTCAGTTCCCAGCTCTATCTCATCAACCCCGACAAGTGCATCTTTGTACTCAAAAATCTTTGAAAACTCCTGCATACGCCCCGCAAAAGTGGAGATATCGTTTTTGACATTTTGGGGGTCGTCGATGATGGCGAGGATGTTTTTAAAACTTCCAACATGCGACTTGTGTTCGTTGAGTTTCATAGGGATGATGTACTTTGCCATAAAAGCCGCACTTAAAATCGACTTTAAAAGCATCGTTTTTCCGCCCGCATTGACACCTGTTATCATCAAGATATTTTTAGAAAAATCGACACTGATGGGTTTTGCGTGGTGCAGAGCAGGGTGGATAAAACCCTCTAAGATGATTTTGGCATCTTTTTTTGATTTGACGAGTTGGAGATTTTTGCTCTTTGCAAACGAAACTCTTGCTTGGTAGTTGTCAAACTTCGTAAACTCTTTGTCTATAAAGTTGAGAAATGGCAAAAGAAGGGCAAGTTTGGAAGAGAACTCTTTTGCATATGTGTAAAAAATCGCCTCTCGCTCTTGGGTAATGTAGCGAATCTGCTCTTTTGCTTTGAGGATAACATCGGGCGAGACATAAAAGCCACCACTGCTGCTTCTGCCTACAATAGCGCCTTTTAAGACATGGTTGAAGCCGCCACGCACCAAAAGAGACTCTTCGTCGTTGATGAGATGGACTTGTGTGTCGATGAGATAAGGCGAGATTTTTGGACTTGAAGTAAGTCTTTTTAGCGAACTACTGATGTTGTTTTTATGCTCTTTTATCCGCTCGCTCAAACCAAAAAGTGCCGCATCTAGGTTCTCTTCAAATTTGCCATCATGCGTAAAGTACTTCTCTACTTCAAAAAAACTTGGCTCAATAACGAACTTTTGCATCCACTCGCCGATGATACCGCTAAGGTTTTTGTTATTAAAATAACGAAAATAGCGCACAACTTTGACAAACTCAAAAATCTGTTCAAACTGAAGCACACCTTGTTTTTGGAGGTGAAGTTTCGCGTTTGTAAAGTCCGCTACTTTTGGAGGTGTCTTAAACTCTATGGCATCAAGTGCTTGGATATAGCGAAAGTGAAGCTCTTGGTCACCCTCAATGTAAAGCGAACTCTCACGAGCAAAAAAGTGTCGAAAAGAGTTAATATGCTCATTTAAGTCAAGTTGATTGATGAGTGTATCAATCTTGGAAGCCGCATCTACTCGCATTTGGACGCGCTAATCATTTGACCGTTAAAGGGTGTTTTTTCTTTGCCTATAAAAGTATATGTACCAACACTAAGTGTAAAATTTGTGTTGTTGACATCAAGTGTGTCGCATTTGAGAGTGCCATTTTGGTTAAATTTTGTAACAACATCAAGCATCTTATCTCTTTGCGTATCGGCATAGGAGTTAAATGCCAAAGCAAAAAGCACAAAAAGAAGCGCTACGCCTGTCACAACACTTTTTTGCATACGTGTGAGTTCTGTAAAGTAGTGTAAAACTAAGAAAAAAAGCCCTACGATTACGAGCCCTGCGATGTATGCCATTACACTATCCCTCTGATTTGGTTTGTCAAATCTCCAGCTCCAAAACCGATAATAAGCCCTTTGTCGAGTGTTTTTAGCTCCTCTTTGTCTTTTATGACGCTGATGGTGTTGTTGGCTCTTTTGATGTTGTCCGCCATCGTGAGGTTGTAGCGTTTAAACTTCTGTGCAAAGTCGATTTCTCGGCTTGCTTCACCAGCAGACCAAACAGGGAGGATGATAAGCTCCTGCGCACCCTCAAAACAGTTGATAAACTCCTCAAGGTTGTCTATGGTGCGAGAGTATTTGTGTGGTTGCCAAATAGCGGTAATCTTTTTGAAACCCTTAAGAAGCGCATACTCTTTTACTGATTCAAAGGTCGCTTTTATCTCCGTTGGGTGGTGACCGTAATCATCAATGATAACGCTTCCCTCTTCAACACCGACGATGTCAAAACGTTTTTTGATACCCTTGAATGTAAGTATTTTCTCTCTAATTGTCTCAATATCCATCGATTCGTTTGCCGCTAAAATCGCCAACGCTGCATCAAGAGCGATATGTTTGCCAAAACCCCAAACATCAAAACTGCCCAAATCTCTAAGCGTAAAACGGGTGTGTGGTTCATCGTTGATAAGAACAAACTCTATGTTCGTGATGTCACGGCTTGGGTAGAGCCACTGGGCTTCTATCTCATCTACAAGTTTGCTCAAAAAAGGGTCTTCTGCATTTAAAACACGCAAAGGAGCAGATTTTATGAAAGTTTTGTATGATTCATAGAAGAGTTCATAGTTGTAGTCATAATACTCCATATGCTCTGGCTCGGCGTTGATGACGATGGCACAGTGCGGGTTTGAGTTTAAAAAACTTCCATCGCTTTCATCGGCTTCAAAAATCATCACATCGTTTGCGGCGTCATAGCGTACATTTGAGCCAAACGATTTTGACTCTGCACCGATGATGGCTGAACCATCCATGATAGCCGTGAGTATGGCAGTTGTCGTGCTTTTTCCATGCGCTCCAGCAACAGCGTAAACTTTCAAATCGCCTAAAATTTGCGGCAGTGCTTCACGACGTGCGAGAACTTCTATGTTTTTTGCTTTTGCGGCTACTATTTCTGGGTTGTCAGGGCGGATGATGGCAGAGTGGACTACCAAATCTTGCTCATTTATGGCAGAAGCATCATGGGGAATGGTAATGGAGATGCCAAGTTCTCGTAGTTTTTGCGTTATAAGCGTCTCGGCGATATCTGAACCGCTGATTTCATGCCCTTTGTAGCGCATATACTGTGCCAAACCTGAAATGCCGATGCCACCAATCCCGATAAAATGAATTTTCATACGCTTATTCTCCGCTGCTTTGGGCATTTTCAAGCAACTTTTGTGCCTCTTTTTCATTAAAAGAACTTATATAAAAAGTTCCCGCCTCATGCGTTGCCTCAACATCGGCGATTTGCTCTAAAAAGTCATCAAGTGAGATGTTTTTTGCAGCGGCAAGCCAGTGGATTTTAAGTGCTTTTGAGAACTCTTTGTCACTGCTAAGCCCACTAAGAACCTCAAAAAGTGCGCTTGCATCCTCTGTTTTTGTAGCACTGTAGTTTTCCATAGCGTACTCATACAAGGCTCTCACCGTTGCAAAATCTTGAACCTCGTTCATATCCATCACTCTGTGCGCTTCAAGCGTGTCAGTAAGTCTTTCAAGTGCCATATCAAGGATGTTTGCGTAAAAATCTTGAAGCATATCCTCTTCAAATGCGTTATACGCCTGCTCTTCAAGCATATAAAGCGATGCTAAATCGCCATCTTTTACTGCCTTAAAAACGTCCTCTTTAAGTTTTTCTACACCATTCATGATAAACACTCCTTAATTCTTTTTAATGCGCTCTCTACTTTTTGTGTATCTTCCACAAGGGCGATACGGACGTACTCTTTACCTGGGTTGATGCCATTTGCATCCTCTCTTGCGAGAAATTCACCTGGTAAAACTTTTACGTTGTAGTCACGGTAGAGTTTTTTTGTAAACTCTAAAGCTGATGGGACTTTTAGCCAGATGTAAAATGTAGCTTCAGGGATTTCAATGCCTAAAATCTGACGTGCTGCTTCAAAGTTTTTCACATAAATATAGCGTGCCGCTTCCACATGTTCTTCATCACTCCAAGCCACTGCCGCCGCACTTTGCAGAGGTAGCGGAGAAGCGCATCCGACATAAGTTCTGTAGTTCATGTACTCTTTTAAAATCTCCGCATCACCTGCGATAAAGCCAGAACGAAGCCCTGGAGCGGATGAGCGTTTGGAGATGGAGTTGATAACGAGGACATTTTTAAATGAAGCATTGCCCACATGAAGTGAAGCCTCAAGAAGCGATGGAATGGGCTTGTCGGTATAAATCTCGCTGTAACACTCATCATTTAAGAGCAGAAAATTATATTTCAGTGCGAGATTTACCCACTCGCCAAGCTCTTCAAGCGTTAGCGTTGATGCAGTCGGGTTGTTTGGAAAGTTCAAAATCACAAGATGACATGCGGATAATTTTTCTTCATCAATCAGCGGTTTAAAGCCGTTTGCTTCTGTAAGGTTGAGATGAAGCGTCTTTGCTCTTGAAGCAGTAGCCGCACCCTCATAAATCTGATAAAAAGGGTTTGTAAAAGCGATGGTCGGCTCTTTTTTGTCAAAAAGAAAAAATTGCGGAAAGTTAAAAAGTACCTCTCTTGTTCCAAAAGTAGGAATGATTTGGCTCTCATGGAGCGTCACGCCAAATCTTTTTGCGACAAACTCTCTTTGTGCCACCCTTAGCTCATCTTCACCCGCTGTTTTTGGATAGCGTCTGAGTTGTGAAGCGCTGTCGCAAAGAGCTTTTTGTATAAAGTGAGGCGTCTCAAACTGCGGCTCGCCGATGGTTAAAACAGAGGGTTCATACTTGCTATTTGGGGTAATATCTTGAAGTAAAGTGGTAAGTTTTTCAAATGGATAGGGTTCAAAATTCATAGTGTTTGCGCCTTTTAAAATAGGCACAATTATATCTAAAATCTCTCAAACAGAGGTAAACCAAGCCCTTTTTAACTCTTTGGAACACCAAACTTTTGCGTTACTAGCTCTCCCTCAGCGTTAAAAAAGAGGTAGTAAAGCCAATCTTTTTTGACACTCAAATCCGCAAGATATCTAAGAGCGAGATTTGCTTGAAGTGAGGCGATATGCATAACGATGGGAGCGGCTATGCCTGCTGGGGTTTGGGATGTTATCTTAAATGCGTCACGAAATGAGGAGTTCTCAAAAAAGCAGACTTGCCCGTGAAATGCCTCGACACTGCCGTAAATCCAAGGCAGATTTTTGCTTTTGCAGTAGTCGTCTATTTGTGCGCGCGATGGTAGATTGTCGGTTGCATCTATAATCAAATCAACGGTTATATTTTTTTGGGCGAATGTTTCAAAATCACACTCATGCGGAACAGCCTTGACAAACGGACATCTCTGCTCCATAAGCTCTGCATTTAGAGCGGCTTTGCTTTTGCCCTCATCACCGATTTTAAAAGCGATTTGGCGGTGGATGTTGTTAGTAGAGACCGTGTCAAAATCGACCATATGTATCTCGCCGATTCCGCTAGAACCAAGTGCAAAAGCAAGTGAGCTTCCAAGCCCTCCCGCTCC
>CAXNED010000078.1:0-6388 GCA_964201385.1 Sulfurimonadaceae bacterium
TGCTTCGTCTTGTAGAGATGGGTTATGTGCGCAATGACACCTATTTTGACAGTGGGCATATACGGG
Source organism: Sulfurimonadaceae bacterium (assembly GCA_964201385.1). Lineage (GTDB taxonomy): Bacteria > Campylobacterota > Campylobacteria > Campylobacterales > Sulfurimonadaceae > Sulfurimonas. Next base: position 67 of record CAXNED010000078.1, read on the forward strand.
TAAACGGCGAGAGTTTGGACGTGTTCCCGCCCTACTTTGAACAAGAAGCCATTCGCATAGAGTTTTTTGGCGATGAGATAGAAGCCATCTACACTTTTGACGTCATAGACAACAAAAAACTTGAAGAACACAAAAGCTTTACCATCTACGCAACCTCCCAGTTTAGCGTCTCTCAAGAGAAGATGGTTATTGCTATCAAACGCATAGAAGACGAGTTGCATGAGCGTCTGGCATATTTTCAAAAAGAGGGGAAAGTTGTTGAATATCAACGCCTGAAACAGAGAGTAGAGTTTGACCTTGAGATGCTTCAAACTACAGGCATGTGCAAAGGGGTTGAAAACTACTCAAGACTTTTGACAAACAAAAAACCTGGAGAAGCGCCATACACTCTGCTTGACTACTTTGCTCTGCACCACAAAGAGTATCTGGTCATCGTCGATGAATCGCATGTTTCGCTTCCCCAGTATCGTGGCATGTATGCGGGAGACAGGGCGAGAAAAGAGGTTCTAGTCGAGTATGGTTTTCGCCTGCCAAGTGCGCTGGATAACAGACCTCTAAAAGCCGATGAGTACATAAATAAGGCTCCTCACTATCTCTTTGTATCGGCAACGCCATCCATTTATGAACTTGAAATGTCAAGCGTTATAGCAAAACAAATCATCCGTCCAACTGGACTTCTTGACCCTGTTTTAGAGATAAAACCATCAACCAATCAAGTGGAAGATATCCATGATGAGATAAAAAAAATAGTACCAAAAAATGAGCGTGTGCTTATCACAGTTCTGACCAAAAAAATGGCAGAAGCACTTACAAAATACCTTGCGGACTTAGGCATAAAAGTGCAGTATATGCACTCCGACATCGACACCATAGAGCGCAACCAAATCATAAGAGCCTTACGCCTTGGGGAGTTTGATGTCCTCATCGGCATCAACCTTCTTCGTGAGGGACTTGACCTGCCTGAAGTGAGCCTTGTAGCGATTTTGGATGCTGACAAAGAGGGCTTTTTGAGAAGCGAAACCTCCCTTATCCAGACCATCGGTAGAGGGGCAAGAAACGCAAATGGCAGAGTTATCCTCTATGCCAACAAGATAACAGGCTCCATGCAAAGAGCAATCGACGTCACAAACGCAAGAAGAGAGGTGCAAAATGAGTTTAACAAAACGCATAACATCACGCCGACAACCACTATCCGCAAACTAGATGAAAATCTCAAAGTTGAGGATTACGGCGCTATTTACCAAAAAAATAAAAAAATAGATAAAATGCCAGCCTCAGAGAGAAAGGCACTTGTAACGCAACTCTCCCTTAAGATGAAAGAGGCGGCACGAGAGCTTAACTTTGAAGAAGCAGCACGTCTGCGTGATGAAATAGCAAAAATCAAAAAACTCTAAGGAAAAAACAGATGGAAGATACCTTTAGCAACTTAGCCACATACGGATATATAGGGCTTTTTCTCTACTCGCTTGGCGGAGGATTTGTAGCAATTGTCGCTGCGGGTGTTCTCTCCTATATGGGCAAAATGGATTTGGGGCTATCTATATTTATAGCATTCACAGCAAATGCGATGGGGAGTTTTTTACTCTTTTATATGGCGAGATATCAAAAGAGCATGATGATGGAAGGGCTTCGCAAACATAGAAGAAAACTGGCTCTTGCACATCTTTTGCTCAAAAAACATGACTCTTGGATTATTGTCGTTCAAAAGTTTATCTATGGCATAAAAACTATCATCCCCATAACTATCGGGCTTACGAAGTATGATTTTAAAAAGTTTGCATTTTTCAATATTTTTGGAGCGGCACTTTGGGCTTTGGTTTTTGGATTTGGAAGTTACTATTCGGGAGGATTTTTAGTCAAGATTGCAGAATCTGTCGCTCAAAAACCATGGATAGCACCTATCATTTTAGTGATTTTTGGTACTACTTTGTGGTTTTACGTGACACATGCCACGAAAAAAAAGGTTAGATAAAGCAGAGGTTTAAGCCTCTACTTTTGGTCCTGCAGCAGAGTAATCAAACTCGCTATCCTCTTTTTGATACTTCTTAAAGTTTTTTATAAACATTTCCGCCAAAGTATCTCTTGTTTTGTCAAAAGCCTCTTTGTCGCTCCACGCATTTCTTGGGTTAAGTATCTCAGGATTGATGTCACCCAATGTTTTAGGAACATGAAGTCTAAATGTTTTTGTAGTATCAAACTCACTCTTGTTGATACTGCCATCAAGAATAGCGTTGATACAAGCACGAGTATCTTTGATGCTCATTCTCTTGCCTACACCATATTTTCCGCCCGTCCAGCCAGTGTTTACAAGATAAACATGGACATCATGTCCGTCGATTTTTTCACCCAAGAGCTTGGCATACACTGTCGGATGCAGTGGTAAAAACGCCTCTCCAAAACACGCACTAAACGTCGCAACTGGCTCGGTGATACCTCTCTCAGTTCCCGCCACTTTAGCAGTATAGCCACTCAAGAAGTAGTACATTGCCTGATCACGTGTAAGCTTTGAGACAGGAGGAAGTACACCAAAAGCGTCAGCAGTCAAGAAGATAATGTTTTGAGGATGTCCCGCACTTAGGGAGACTTCATGGTTTTTGATATGCTCTATGGGGTAAGAGACACGTGTATTTTCTGTTTTACTTCCATCATTGTAGTTCACAACACCATCATCGTCAAGAACGACGTTTTCAAGCAGTGCGCCTCTTTTGATAGCACTATAAATCTCTGGCTCGTTGTTGCCATCAAGGTTGATTACCTTGGCGTAACATCCGCCCTCAAAGTTAAAGACGCCATTGTCATCCCAACCATGCTCATCATCACCGATAAGCTTTCTGTAAGGGTCAGTTGACAATGTTGTTTTTCCCGTACCGCTTAGTCCAAAGAAAAGTGCCGTATCGCCCTCTTCTCCGACGTTAGCAGAGCAGTGCATCGAGAGCTTGTTTTCTAGCGGCAACCAGTAGTTCATCATAGAGAAGATACCCTTTTTAAGCTCTCCTCCATACCACGTGCCACCGATGATAGAAAGATTGTTTTCAATATCAAAGAGTACAAAAACTTCTGAATTAAGTCCATGTTCTTTCCACTTGTCGTTCACAGCCTTACACGCATTTAGTACCGTAAATTGTGGCTTAAAACTCTCAAGTTCACCCTCATTAGGGCGAATGAACATGTTTTTTACAAAGTGTGCCTGCCACGCTATCTCAGTCACGAAACGGATAGAACGCTTTGAGTCAACACTTGCGCCACTGTAAACATCAGTGATATAAAGGTCTTTGCCAGAGAGTTGCTCTTTTGCTACCTCTAAAAGTTCTTTAAAAATCTCTTCACTTACTTTATGATTTACATCACCCCAAGCGATGTATCTGTTGGAAGGGTCTCTGTCAACAAAATATTTATCTTTTGGACTGCGCCCAGTAAAGACACCAGTATCCACAGCAGTAGCACCCTGTTTTGTAAGCGTACACTCACCATTTTCTATCTCGTGGCGAATTAACTCATCATAACTAAGATTATGATAAATCTTACCAACATTCCTTAAACCTATCTCTTCTAACTCGGTTAAGTTCATAACTTGCCTTATGGTACTTTTTTAATTATAGACGAAATTATACACCGAACATACCTAAATCCAAAGTAAATATGTTCCTTAATTTGCGAAAATCTAACAACTTTTCAATCCCACAAAATAAAGAGCGTCTTTGAAAAATTACTTTAAGTTTTTTTTGGTAAAATTCCACCCTCGCTCGCATAACTCAGTTGGTAGAGTGTTACCTCGACAAGGTAAAAGTCACTGGTTCGAGTCCAGTTGTGAGCACCACAAGCTATACCTCTCAAATGCCTATAAATAGGACTTTTCCAGAACTGTGTGAAACTTTTGGGAAACTTAAACAAATTGGGAAACTTCTCAAACAATACAACCTCCTTAACAGCAAATATCTCTATCTCAGAAATGATACTTATTACTTTGTCCTCAAAGTAAAAAACATGGTTATTAAGAAAAGTTTAAAAACTGACAATTATATTTATGCTAATATTTTGAAGTATAAAATAATGAGGTATTTAAGCATGAGTGATCTTGATGATTTTTTAAATTATAGGAATATGTTTATTCTTACAAATAGCAAGAATGGACTTTTTTTAAATTTATCTGACCAATTTTAGAGTTCGTTTGACAAGTGTTTAGTAATGATACCTACATTGTGCTATCAATAAAGCATTTTCAGTGACTTTATAAACTAGTCTATGTTCTATCGTTATGCGTCTTGACCAATAACCTGACCAATTGTATTTAAGGGGTTCAGGTTCGCCCGTACCTTTAAGGGGATCTCTTTTTATCTCTTTGATAAGTGCATTTATCTTTTTTAAAATCTTTTTATCGGTTTGTTGCCAATAAAGATAATCTTCCCATGCTTCATCTGCGAAAGTTAGATTCATTCTTCTATAAGCTCTCTAGTTTTACCAAGACCTGCTTCAAGTTGTACTATGGCACTGTTTAGTCTTGATGCGTTTGTCATGCTTTGCATAAGATAAGCCGTTTCTTCTATGGACTTGTAATCATCAAGTGAGATGAGTACTACTGGCTCTTTGTTTTGTCTCGTAACAATAATGGGAGAATGATTATTTACCACGGTATCTATGGCAGTGGCTAGATGTTGTCTTATTTGAGAAAATGTCATAGTGTGCATTGTCTCACTCCTTTTGAAAATATGTACAAATTATAGTACATATATGGTAAATAATCAATATTTGCATAAACCATTTAATTGATGAGTATTTTTAAGCTTGTTTACCTTATCATCTCAAATGTGTGAAACTTATGGGAAACTTTAACAAGGATTTTTAAAATGGCTGAAACATTCATAAATTGGGGCTTTGCAGAGATTCATCGTAACCTTGTGAGCACCACTTATTACACCAACAAATTAATCTAACTTCTATTTATCCCTTTTGCACAAACATAGCCGCTGCTAAATGCCCATTGAAAATTGTATCCGCCTAACTCTCCTGTTACATCTACCGCTTCGCCTATGAAGTAGAGATTTTTCACATCCAGTGCTTCCATAGTGTAGGGGTTTAGCTCATCACTCAAAACACCGCCACGGCTTACTTCGGCTTTGCTAAAACCAAAATTGCCTGCTGGTGCAAACTCGTATGTGTGGATGTTTTCTAGCTTTTTTTTGGATTCGTTACTGATTTTTTTGCACTCTACATCTTCTACCCCTAGTGCTTCTAAGAGTGCTTTTGAGAGTCTTTTTGGGAGTGGGATGAGGGAGCTTAAGAGTTTTTTGCTCCCTTTCATAAGCTCTAAAATGTTGGTCTCAGGGAGAAAATCGATGCTTATGTTGCCCTTTTGCCAGTAGAGTGATGTGCTTAAAATGGCTGGTCCGCTTATGCCTTTGTGGGTAAAGAGAAGCTCTTCTTTGATGGTTTTTGCGCCTATTTTTATGGCGACTGGGCAGCTAAGACCACTTAACTCCCTCATCCAAAACTGCTCTTTTTGCACCGTTAGCCCCACGAGTGCGGGAGCAAACTCTTTTAGCTTGATGCCAAAACTCTTGGCTATCTCTAAGGCGATATCGGTTGCGCCTAGCTCTTTGTAGCTCTTTCCGCCCGTTGCAACGACTACTTTTTTGGCTCTCAAACTCTCTTTTTGGGTCTGAATGACAAAAAGCTCACCCTCTTTTTTGACCCACAAGATGTTGTTGCCTAGATGCACTGCTATATCTTTTGTCGCTTTTTTGAAGATTTGTATGATTTCGTCGGAGGAATCTTTGCAGAAGTAGTAGCGTTTTTTACGGAGTTCTGGCACAACGCCGTTTTTGCGGAGATACTCAAGCAGGTCGTCTCTGCTAAAGCTCTCAAACACATGAAAGATAAAATCTCTATCGCCATCAAAATTTTCTTGACTTAGCTGTGTGTTGGTAATGTTGCACTTACCACCGCCCGAAATCTTGAGCTTTTGGGCGATTTTGCTGTTGCCATCAACCATGCCTACATGTAACTTTTTATCCAAATGTGAAGCACACATCAAGCCGCTAGCACCCGCACCGAGAATCAAAACATCGTATATTTTCATGACGAAATTATACTTTATGACACCTTTAGCTATAATGTGAAAAATCTTTAGACTTCTTACAAATAAAAAACTAAGTAAACGATTCTGCAGCATAGCGAAGCCTTAGTGAACGTGTTTTTATTTGTAAGAAGTCTTTTCAAAGTAGCAATTTATGAGCAACAAACTTCATATCGTATCTTTAGGATGCACCAAAAATCTCGTTGACACTGAAGTCATGATGGGTAGGCTTCAAAATTTTGAGCTTAC
>CAXNED010000079.1:0-6266 GCA_964201385.1 Sulfurimonadaceae bacterium
AACCTCACCAGAGAACGCTCCTGATGCACCAGAATACATCACGATTGAGTACAAAAACGGCGACCCTATCTCTATAAACGGCGAAGCGATGAGTCCAGCAACAATCCTTGAAACACTCAACACATACGGAAACAAGCATGGTATCGGAAGAGCTGATATCGTTGAAAACAGATATGTAGGTATGAAAAGCCGTGGGTGTTATGAAACTCCAGGCGGAACGATTATGCTTAGAGCACACCGTGCCATCGAGTCTATCACGCTAGACCGTGAGGCAGCGCATGCAAAAGACGAACTTATGCCAAAATATGCAAAACTCATCTATCAAGGGTACTGGTTTAGCCCTGAGAGAGAGATGCTTCAAGCGGCAATCGACAAAACACAAGAGCATGTAGAGGGTAGTGTTAGACTTAAACTCTACAAAGGAAATGTAATGGTGGTCGGAAGAGAGTCTAAAAAAACACTTTTCAATCCTGAATACTGTACATTTGAAAAAGATGAAGTTTACAACCAAAAAGATGCGGCAGGTTTCATCAAACTCAATGCACTAAGATTTATCATTGCAGGAAAAGCTAGAAAATAAGTACGTTTTAAAAAAGGAAAAAAATGAGCATTATCAAAATAGATATGAACTCCCCAGAATTTCAGGCGGAGATGCAAAAAACCATAGAGTTTACAGACAAAGTAAACAAGCAGTTTGGCTGGGTTTACAATCCTCAAGCAGAAGTAAACGAAGGCGTACAGATGGGTCTTGCAAGAAACAAGATGATGTACGGCAAACGCTTTTGCCCATGTTTTATGGTTGAGACAGTCGATGGCAAACCAAAAAGCGTAGAAGACCGCATCTGCCCATGTAAACCTGCTATTGAGCAAGAGATTCCAGAAGACGGTGTGTGTCATTGCGGTATCTACTGTACACCTGAGTATGCAGCAAAAAAAGCAGCAGAGATGGGGATGGAAGAGGCAGTACATACGCACTCCAGAGGTCTTACAAAGGAGGAAGCCCAAACGCTTGTCAATGAGCGAGAGCTAGACAGCGATGAGCTTACATCTTTGCTTGAAGCAAGAGCGCTTGGTATGGTTTCTTTTCAACTTGTTGATGTTCGTGAGCACATGGAGTGGCAGATGGGGCATATCAAAGGGGCTGATAAACTTGTTCCGACAAGCAGTTTCTTTGCAGCACTTGACAACGCAAAACTGAGCAAAAACGAAAACATTATAGTTTACTGCCATGTCGGAAGCAGAAGTGCACACTGTGCAAGAATCTTGCGTGACATGGGATATACAAAAATCGGAAATTTAACCTACGGCATCGTCTCATACGGTGGCGAGATAGAGAGATAAAATGAAAATATTACTTATAAAAGATGTAAAAACACTCGGTAAAGCAGGTGAGGTAAAAGAGGTCAAAGATGGCTACGGTCAAAACTTTTTGATCGCTAAAGGTTTTGCAAAACATGCAACGACTGAGATTTTGGCACAGCACAAAGAAGAAGAGCGTCTTGCGGCTGAGAACTTGGCAAAAGAGATAGCATCACTCAAAGAGTTGGCTACAAAACTTGATCAAGCTAAAATTGTTATCAGAAAAAAAGTGGGACAAAACGGACATCTTTTTGGCTCTATCACTAAAGATGAAGTTGCACATGCACTCTTAGAACAGCACACTATTGAGATTGACAAAAAGCACATCACAGACAAACTCTCCATCAAAAGCGTTGGTGAACATACGCTAGACCTCAAACTTGGTCATGCTATCCATACGACATTACACATTGAAGTTGTTGGTGAGTAATGTTTGACGCAACTACCATACTTGCTTACAAAGGCAAAAACAAAGCGGTCATTGGTGGAGACGGTCAAGTAACTTTTGGAAACAGCGTTCTCAAAGGCAATGCCACCAAAATCCGAACTTTGCATAACGGCAAAATTTTAGCTGGTTTTGCAGGAAGTACGGCGGATGCTTTTAACCTTTTTGATATGTTTGAAGATTTTTTAGAGGCGAAAAAAGGCGATATTTTAAAATCGGTTGTTGAGTTTTCCAAAGCGTGGCGCAAGGACAGAGTGCTTCGCCGCCTTGAAGCTATGATGATTGTTTTAAACAACGAACATATTTTTATACTCACAGGAAACGGCGATGTTGTAGAGCCTGAAGATGGACAAATCGCTTCCATCGGCAGTGGCAGCAACTTTGCCATCTCTGCCGCACGCGCACTGAAAAAACATGCCTCACTCGATGAAGTCGAACTTGTCAAAGAGAGTTTGAGCATCGCAGCAGACCTATGTATCTACACAAACCACAACATTAAAATTCTTACACTAGATGGAGAAGAGAGTTGCAATTAACCCCAAAAGAGATAGTTGAGTACCTAGACAAATACGTTATTTCTCAGCACAATGCCAAAAAAACTATTGCCCTTGCCCTTAGAACCAGATATAGAAGAATGCAGCTAAGCCAAGAGCTTCAAAACGACATCACACCCAAAAATATCCTTATGATTGGCTCTACAGGTGTCGGTAAAACAGAGATTTCAAGGAGACTTGCAAAGATGATGAAAGTTCCTTTTATCAAAGTTGAAGCGAGTAAATACACAGAAGTCGGTTTTGTCGGTCGTGATGTTGAGTCGATGATTAGAGATTTGGTCGTTGCATCTATCGCCATCGTAAAAGCAGAAAAAGAGGAGGAACAAAAAGAGAAGATTGAAAACTATATCTTAAACAAGATAGTAGAAAAGCTCCTTCCCCCTCTTCCTGCAAGTGCGAGTGAGAGCAAAAAAGATGATTATCAAAGGCTGTTAGCTCTTATGGAAGAAAAAGTTCTCTCTGGAGAGATGGATGACAAAATCATACAACTTGAAATACAAAAAATCCACGTAGAGTTCAATGACACCAACCTCCCACCAGAGATGGCAAAGGTACAAGAGTCCTTCTCAAAAGTTTTTGCGCAGATGAGCAAAGAGGACAACAAAAAAGATGTCACCGTGCGAGACGCAAAGTCGATTTTAAGGGCAGAAGCAAGTTCAAAACTTCTTGACACAACCTCCATCCACGCAGAAGCTCTTAGACGTGCAGAAAATGGCGGTATTATCTTTTTGGATGAGATTGACAAAATCGCTATCAGCGAAAAATCTCAAGGCAGAAATGACCCAAGCAAAGAGGGAGTTCAAAGAGATTTGCTTCCTATCGTCGAGGGAAGCAGTGTAAGTACAAAATATGGCGTTATCAACACAGACCATATCCTCTTTATCGCAGCAGGCGCATTTCATCTCTGCAAACCAAGCGATTTGATTCCAGAACTTCAAGGAAGATTTCCGCTAAGAGTGGAGCTTGAATCCTTGACAGAAGAGACACTCTACAAGATACTTACGCAAACAAACAACTCATTGCTAGACCAGTACGAAGCCCTCTTAGGCACAGAGGGAATGAAGCTGATATTTGAAGATGAAGCAATCCGTGCAATCGCAAAGTTAACGCACAGAGCCAACGAAGTAACGGAAGATATAGGTGCGAGAAGGCTTCACACAGTTTTAGAGAGAGTTTTGGAAGATGTAAGTTTTCATGCGGACGAGTACAAAGACAAAGAGTTTGTCGTCACAGCAGAATTGGTACATAAAAAACTTGATGTCGTTGTTGAAAACAACGATTTATCAAGATATATCTTATAGGAAAAAATATGACTAAAGCAGGCTTCGTCTCACTCATCGGTCGTCCAAATGCGGGGAAAAGTACCCTTATGAACTCACTTTTAGGTGAAAATATCGCCATGGTAAGCCAAAAAGCAAATGCCACAAGAAAAAGATCAAATGCTATTGTCATGCATGGCGAGACACAAGTTATTTTTGTGGACACCCCAGGATTACATGAGAGAGAAAAAGTTCTCAATCAGTTTATGCTTGATGAAGCACTCAAAGCGATGGGCGATTGTGACCTCATCGTCTATTTGGCTCCCATCACAGACAGCATAGAAAACTATGAGAAATTTTTAAAACTCAACAACTCTAAAGTAAAACACATCATCGTATTAAGCAAGATAGATCAAGTCTCGCAAGAGAAATTGTTCAAAAAAATCGCACAATACAATGGACTTTCAGACCATTTTGAAGCACTAATCCCAATCGCGGTACCTAAAAAAGTCGGGCACAAAGATTTGCTAGATACCATCGCAAAATTTCTACCAGAGTCCCCCTATCTTTTTGATCCAGAAGATTTAACAAGTGAGCTTGTGCGTGACATATATGCTGGCTTTATCAGAGAGGGTGTTTTTCAAAGTGTGAGCGATGAGATTCCTTATGAATCAGATGTGCTTATCGAGAAGATTTATGAAGAGAAAAGTATCGATAGAATCATTGCTACCATCATTGTAGAAAAAGAGTCTCAAAAAGGGATCATCATCGGACGTGGCGGAGAGGGCATCAAGAGAATCGGAAAATACGCACGAGAAAAGATTGAGCGCCTTAGCGGCAAAAAAGCCTATCTTGATTTACAAGTAGTTGTAAAAAAAGGGTGGAGCAAAGACAAATCATATCTACAGGAGATAGGTTACAACTCATGAAATTAGTGCTTCTTTTACTATTAAACTTCCATCTGTACGCTTCGGACGTACTCACCAACTATAGAGTGCATGGTATCCTCAACATGGAAAAACAGATGGATTCAGAGCTCTCAAAAGAGGAATACTGGAAAAATCAGGTTGCTCAAAGAGATACAACATTTGGATATATTGAGTCTTTCAACAATGTTCTAGCATGTGACAAAACACAATCAGCACTTCATTTATACTCACTAGATCAAAATAAAACTTTTCAATTTAGAAAAAAATATAGCGCTTTTACTGGCAAACTCAAAGGTGATAAAGTCAAAGAGGGAGATTTAAGAACTCCAACAGGCATCTACCAAATTGTAGAGAAACTCTCTAAAGAGACAAAGCTTGACCCTTTTTATGGACCTTTTGCCTTTGTCACCTCCTATCCAAATATCTATGATACCTATAGAGGCAAAAATGGCTCAGGCATCTGGATACACGGTCTTCCTGAACAAGATAGAGATGAGTTTACCAGAGGGTGTATCGCTATCAACAACTCAAGCATTGAGTGTTTAAGCAACAACATCGATATATCTAAAACACTTCTTATCATAGACGAATCCGAAATTAAAAAAAATATTGCAAAAGAGACTTTTGCCTCTATTCTTGCGCAGCTCTACGCGTGGCGCTATGCATGGATATATGATGACATAAAAAGCTATCTTAGCTTCTACGCCTCTGAATTCATTAGATTTGATGGCATGGATAAAGAAAAATTTGTAAGCTATAAAACAAGAATTTTTCAAAAAGGCGAGAGAAAAACAATTATCTTTAATGATATCAATGTTATCCCCTACCCTAACAGCTCCAATATATATGAAATTTCATTTAAAGAGTTTTATAAATCCGATACATTTGAGTTTACTGGTGACAAAACATTGATTGTTGCGTTTGATGAAAATAAAAAAGTCAAGATATTGACTGAAAAATAACAATAATGAAACTCTTTTTACTAAAGTTTTTTCTGTTTTTCAATCTCTTTTTTATTCCTCTTTTTGGAAATACCCAACTTATCAAAAAAGAGAATCCTGATTCAAACACAACACTTCTTGTTATAGGTGGTATTCACGGTGATGAGCCAGGTGGCTATTTCGCCGCATCCATTTTAGCAACTCACTATAAAATTAATTCAAAAAATCTCTGGATTGTTCCAAATCTCAACCAAGAGAGCATACTCAAAAACAACAGAGGCATTCATGGAGATATGAATAGAAAATTTTCCCTACTTGCACACAATGACAAAGATAAAGGGATCGTTGAAGAGATTAAAAAAATCATTACACAAAAAAATGTCTCTTTAGTCTTAAATCTCCATGATGGAAACGGTTTTTACAGAAAAACAGACAAAGGAAATATTTTCAACCCAAATGCGTGGGGACAAACATGTGTTATCGACCAATGCAATCTCAGTAACCAGCCTTTTGGGGACTTAAACAAGATTGCCGCTGATATAAAAGAGAGAATTAACAAAAAGCTCATAGAAGAGCACCACACTTTTGATGTTAAAAATACCAATACAAAATTTGATGATGAGGCGATGCAACTCTCACTAACATATTTTGCAGTAACAAACAACAAGCCTGCCTTTGCCATAGAAAGCAGCAAAAATCTACCCTCTCTCTCTCAAAAAGTTTTTTACCATCTTTTAGCCATAGAGGAGTTTATGAACATTATGGATATCTCTTTTGAG
>CAXNED010000080.1:0-6200 GCA_964201385.1 Sulfurimonadaceae bacterium
GAAAAAAGTATCGCTTTTGCAGTTGTTGCAGAGGGTTCAACTGTTGCGGCGTGGGTCTCTTTGTGGGAGGCGTTGGCTACATTTTTGATAAGGTGGATGCCTTATAAAAAGAAGATTTTACTCTACAAAAATATAGCAAATGCCAAAATTATCTTTAACGTGGAGAGCTAACACGCAACAAATGTTACGCAATTTCTCCCTCGCTCTTTACTCTCATAGAGTGCGTCATCTGCGACTTTGAGCAGTTTGTCTGCTGTGAGTGCCACATCTGGCGTGCAGTTGGCTATGCCAAAGCTCATTGTCACAAACGGTGCCGTTCTTGAGTCGTCATGCTCTATGCTAAGCATCACGATACTCTCTCTTGCTTTTTCTGCCAATCTTTTAATCTCCTCTGGAGGAGTTGAGGGTGCTAGAACAACAAACTCTTCTCCGCCATAACGAGCAACAACATCCACTCCACGACCAAAAGTTGCTTTTAAGACATTTGAGACTTTTTGGATGACACTATCGCCCATTTGGTGCCCATAAGTGTCGTTATAACGCTTAAAGTAGTCGATGTCACACATGACGATGGAGAGTGTTGTTTCCATTCGTTTTGCACGCTCTATCTCCCTCTCAAAGGCTTCGTTAAAATAGCGGCGATTGTAAAGTCCGCTAAGCCCATCAGTCGTTGCAAGTGTGTCTAAGAGAGTATTTTTTTCTTTAAGTTCATTGAGGATGCCCATTTTTATAGTGGTATCACGATTTGCCACACGCACACCGAGAAACTCTTTGTTGTCGCTATATACAGGGCGGCAGATATGGTCTATGTTGACTATGCGCCCATCTTTTGCGATAACTCTAAACTCTACACTCTGTGCATCCTCCTCTGGTCTGTTTGGAAGATGCGCCTCTCTGACATGTTGTAACCAAAAAGGCATATCATCAGGATGGATAATTTCAGTAAGAAGAGAGGGGTTTTGTGTAAACTCCTGTGACGTGTAGCCAGTTATCCTCTCTACTGATGGCGTCATAAAGATAATCTCCTTTGCTTTTCCCACCCAATACTCCCAATCATGCGTCCAGTTCGCAACGATGCGGTACTTCTCTTCGCTATGTTGCAGTTTTTGGCTAGACTCTTCAAGTGGACGGATAACACGCTGCGGGATAAGATAAAAGCCGTTAAAGAGCGCTGTAAAGAGCAGAAGTGTTCCAGAGATAAACATGACAAGAAAGAGTGTTTTTTCATGCTCTTTTTCAGTTTGTGCAAAATGGACATCTAGTTTGTCCATCTGCTCTTCAAGCGTAAGCGTATATGCTCTTACCTCCTCAAGTGCTTTTTGTGCATCTTCAAGGCGGTTTTCTCTGCTGTAAGAGACGGCACTTATGAGGTTTTTATAGAGTTGTTGGTAGCTCTCCAACAGAGAGGACGTGTTGTACATGTCACTCTGTTTTATGGAGACGATGGCGTCATGTATCTCATTTGAGATAATGGCAACTTCTAAAAATCTCTCTTCATTCCCCAAAAAAGTTGCATTTAGCGTGGAAGAGACCATCTTTTCTATCTTTTTTGTCAAAGTGTTGGCGTGTTTATTTGCTTTTAACATTGCATCTAAAGAGTGATTTAACAAAATAAAAATTACCAAAAAGCTTAACACAGTAAAGAAGCTTATGACAAGTGTTGGAAGCCAAAGTGTGCAAAATGAGCATTTTTTTATCATGGTGTTACCGCCGTAAAGCCCAGTTTTTGGGTCGCTTTTATAAAAGGTTCTTGTTTGCTCCACTCAATAAATTTTGATGCTCTCTCGTTCTCTTTGTTCCATACAAGATAGAGATTTCTTGTGATGGGGTACGTGCCATTTTTGATATTTTCATTTGTAGGATAGACGCCGTCAATAGCCGCTATAACGATAGGATAGCCCATATCTATGTAACGCAAGGCTTCTGCATGTGAAACAATAGCTATGGTGTTTTTAAGTCCTGCAGCCCAAAGAAGCGTGTTGATGTTGGACTCGGCTTCCCATGCATCTTCTCTGATACGTCTTTTACTAGGTGGGGCGTTTTTACGTTTTGGGCTACACATACCGCTGTATGCTTCAAAAACATTGAGCGTTGCTCTGTCTATTTTTCGTGAGATAACGATAAAATCTGTCGTTTTACCGCCATAAATATCCATAAGCTGCTCTTTGGTAAGGTTTTGTATGTTTTTGTTTTTGTTAAGCACCACGGCAACTGCGTCGATAGCGATAGAAGCGTGAGAGAAGTTTTGTTTCTCTTCTTCGCTCAAATCTCTTGCAACCATGGCGATATCAGCTTTTTTGTCTCTTAGTTTTTGCAGCCCTCCCTCAGTTCCGCCACCCTCGATGAAAAGCTCTCCCCTCATCTCCTTAAGGTATAGTTTTGCAACCTCTTCTATGATGGGTTGGATGGTTGTTGCACCGCTTATGGTTAGGCTATTTTGCGTAACTTCATGCGCATGTGAAAAAAGTGCAAAAACAAAGTAGAGAAAGATTTTCAATGATTATCTCGCTTGCTTAATCGCTTCAAGTGCTGCTTCATAGTTTGGCTCAGCTGTTACTTCTGGAACTATCTCTTTATAGACTATCGTTCCGCTTCTATCCACCACAAAAACCGCTCTGGCACTTAGACCTTTTAGTCTGTTGTCGTCCATCAAAACACCATACGCAAGGCTCACACTTTTGTCGATGTAGTCGCTCACCACTGTTAGGTTTTCAATCCCTGAAGTAGTACAAAAACGCTCAGAAGCAAATGGCAAGTCCATAGAAACAACGGTTGTTTCGCAAATGTCAAGGTTGTTGACATCTTCGTTAAATCTTCTCGTCTCCGCCGCACACGTGTCTGTGTCGAGTGATGGAACTGTGACGATTAGCTGGATTTTGTCCTTTGCACCGCCAATCTCTACATCGTTAAGGTCTGTTCCGACTGCTATAACTACTGGAGCAGCATCTCCAACTCCGATAGCATCCCCCACAAGAGTTACTTTTGTTCCTTTAAATTTTGTTGATTGCATATAAATACCCCTTATTTTTTATTTATAGTAACATAAAAAATATGTAATTCAACTTTGCAACCCTCTTTTTTGACTATAATTTTGGATGCAGTAACTTTGGAGAAAATATGCAAAATCCCTTTGAAACAGGTCATATTAAAAATTATGTTTTGTTATACGTGAGTGTCGTAATTATCATGGTACTTTTCTTTTTTGCGACCTCTCTTTTTCATGATGTTGAAGAGGTGGAACAGAGAGTTTTTGAGCAAGAGAGTAAAAAAGAGAAGAAACAAGAACGCAACGATGAACAAAACAGTTCAAAGTTGCAATTTAAGCTCTTGGAAAAGGGATACTAATCTTTCGTCACGATATAGAGCTGTTCATGGTTGAGACGTTTTAGGATGTCCATCACGCTCACAAAGTCCTGAAATCTCGACTCTTTGTCGCTTCTAAGAACCACCGTCTGCTCTTTTGTAAGCGTAGAGAGTTTTGCCTCAAGAGCTTTCAAGTCAACCTTCTCTTTTTCAAAAAACATCTCCCCTTTTGCATTGACATAAACAGTGACCTCCTGTTTGGTATCCTCCTTTTTGGAGGCTTTTGCTTCTGGGAGTGCTATGGGGATTATGCCTTGGTTGACAAACGTTGCAGTTGTGAGAACCATCACCAAAAGAACAAGCACGATGTCGATAAATGGGATAACATTTATCTCATCAAAACGCTTTCTGGGCTTTTTAAATTTAGCCATTGTTAGTTACTTGCTTTTTTTCTTGCATGACATCAAAATGGGTCAAAATCTTCTCCACTTTGCGCAAAAGCATAGTATAAAAAATGATGGCTGGCATCGCAACTACAAGCCCCATCGCCGTAGCTTTGAGTGCGAGAGCAAGACCTACCATAATCTTTTTTGCGTCAATAGTACCGACTTCGCCCATCGTGTAAAACGTAAGCATTATCCCGATAACTGTCCCCAAAAGCCCAACATACGGAGCATTTGAACCGATAACGCTTATGACGCTTAGGTTGTTTGTAAGCTCCATCTCCAGTGTGTCTCTGTTGTCATAATCGCCCAAACGCAGTGAGCCATAAAACATCATGCGCTCTATAAAGAGCCAAAGCGTGATGACGCTCATAAGTAGAAGAAGCCCCATAACTCCATAGTCTAGTGTTGCTTCCGCATATGCGAAAATACTGTTTTGCATCTATTTTTCCTTAAAAGTTAGTGTTACTGTCGTGCCATCGTTTTGTTTGGATTTGAAGCCCAGAGTGACGTTGTTTGTATCACAAAAGCGTTTTACCATACTTAGTCCTATGCCAAAACCCTGCATGTTGTGATTGCTCTGATAATATCTGTCAAATATCTTTAAAAGTTCTACTTCATCCATCCCGCAACCATAATCCTTGATGGCGAGCGATTGGTCGTGCAATGTTATATCTATTTTGTGAATATTTAGTGAATATTTTACTGCATTGTCTAAAAGATTGTCAATGACTTTGGATAAGCCTACTTTGTCGCTCCTGATTTGCAAAGGTAAAAGTTCAAGCGAAAATGTGATGTGCGGGTAGATTTGCTTCAAAAAGGCAACCCTGTTTTGGACAAGCGCATCAAGTGCGATAGTCTCGTGCGTGATGTTTGCACTTTGAAGTTTTATCATGTAGTCAAGTTCGCTGTAACGCTGTTGGAGCATCTCGCACGCACTCTCGATTCTCTGCACTCTTTTTTGCTCTTTTTCGCCCACAAGACCATTTTTGAGCATGCCGATATTTGTCTTGATGGTGCTGATGGGAAGGTTGAGTTCATGAAGCGTCTCAGTGGAGAGATTTTGCAGGTTTGTGATGTACTCTAAGAGCGGGTCGATGGAGAGTTTGGCGATAACAAGCCCCCCAAAGAGCGTAAGCAGAACCAAAATCGCAAAGAGCGGCAAAAGATTTTCTAGTTGTACAAAAGCTACAAAGTAGTAAAGCACGCCCAAAAGAGCCAAAACAGTAAGGACATAGAAGAGAAAGATAGCGATACCGAGATTACGAAACAAGTTTGTACCCGATACCACGAATATTTTCTATACTAATTTCTGGAATGAGCTGCTTGATGCGGTTTATATAGACACGCAATGCCCCCTCGCTTCCGCCCTCACTACTGCTCCAAAGTGCGTCCAAAATCATCTCTTTTGGTACTGTTGCGTTTACATGTCTGGCAAGAAGCAAGAGAAGTTCATACTCTTTTTTGGAGAGTTCAAGCTCTTGGTTGTTGTACAAAAAGCGTTTGTGAAGAGCGTCGTTGCAGAGTAATCCGACACATGAGACGCTCTCATTTTTTGTTCTTTTGAGAAGTGCAGATACTCTAAGAAGAAGCTCGTCGTTGTCAAAAGGTTTGGTTATAAAATCATCCGCACCGCAAAGAAAACTTTTTTTGAGCATCTCTTTGTCTTTGTGGGAGGTGACAAAGATGGCGGGAGTGGTGTCATTTGCATCTCGCAGCTCTTGTAAAAGAGTGTTTCCATCGATGAGCGGTACGTTGATGTCAAGCAAGTAAAGGTCAAATCTCTGTGAAAAGGTTTTCTCTAACGCACTCTGCCCATTTGGGGCATGGACGACTTCAAAGCCATTTTCTTCAAGCAAATCAACAAGAGACTCTGCAAAAAGCAGGTCATCTTCAAGGAGTAAAACCTTACTCAACGCTTCTTATAGCCCAGTTGATTGTTTGGTTTGCAAGCATTGGAACGACGTTGCTATAGTGCGCTGGCACGACAAAAGGGCGTTTTTCTAAAACAACCTCTTTAAATTCTGGACAGAGTTTATAGATACTTTGTGCGTTGTCACTTACAAACGCTTGGAGGTTTTCAAGTTTGTCATACTGTTCAAAGATTTCACAGAGAACTTGCAGTGCGATGGGTGCGCTAAAGACACCAGCCGCACATCCAGAACACTCTTTTTTCTCTTTTGGATGTGGTGCAGAGTCTGAACCAAACATCACTTTTGGATGCGCTTCAAGGGCAACGCTTAAAAGTGCGTCTAAATCTTCAGGGCGTTTTGCAATAGGTTTGCAGAAGTTGTGTGGCATCATCATGCCGCCCACGACATCATCAAGGGTAAAAAGAAGGTGGTGTACAGTGATGGTCGCATAGAGGTTTTTGTACTTATCTAGCATCGCCACCGCCTCTTTTGTGGTGATATGCTCCATGATGATTTTTAGCTCTGGAAAGTTTTGCGCCAG
>CAXNED010000081.1:0-6183 GCA_964201385.1 Sulfurimonadaceae bacterium
ACATAAAAATTGTTGCCATTTTATCTAAAATGGTGTTAATAACGTAAACGAATCGGAAGAATATGTGAATTTAAAAAAGAGTAGAAAGAGAATATAAAGCCCAGAGAGGGGCTTTATGTGGGAGAGAAAAAAGGAGAAGAGAGAAAAACTAACTTTGTTTTAGAGAATTACCATTTTACTTCTGTTGTGAGCATGTAAACGTCTTTAGATTCGCCAGAGTCATACTTAGTTGTTGCACCACTCTCCTCTTCTATAAACTTTGCAGAACCGATAAATGATACATACTTGTTATATTTGTATGCTAAAGCAGCAATCATTTTTGTGCCTTCAGTGCTTTTGCTACCTGCAGTGCCATTCACTAGAGTATCATCCCATTTATAGTCATCGTATCTACCGATGATTGTCCAATCTTTTATCGGTCTTATCTCTGCATTTATGGATAAAAGATCATACTCGCGCTTATCCCAACCTGTTGCACTCGATGTGTTACCACCACGAGCTTGGTCTTCTGCTGTAATATATTGTGCTGCCAATAAGAACATTGGTTGGTTGTAAACCGCATGAATACCATAGAATGATCTATCATACTCAACTTTTAAAGGATCATTGCTTATCTGGTCAAATGCACCGCTATTATCCTTATGGTTTGCAGATAATAAACCAAATGTTGAGATATTTGCATATGTAGTTTTTGTGCGGTCATTTTTGCCAACTTTTTTACCACTTCCTAGCAAGTGACCTGTTAAACGCCACTCAACAGAGAGTTTTTCGTCGTTTTCTTGGTTCTGACCATCCTTGTCTGAATGGTAACCTTCACCGTTAAATATACCAATTTCAGAAGAGAAAATATCTGTCTTAGTTTTAAAGTTTACACCAAAGTCTGCAGAGTTTACAAGGTCAACACCAGATTCTGTAGCAGTTCCTTTTTCTTCAATCGCAACTTTGTTAAATGAGCGGTAGAACCAGCTGTTATGCTCTTCATAGTCAATCCATGGACGGTGAGCGATACCAAATTCAACACCTGTATATGGCAAGATACCATCAAGATAGAGGTAAGCATACTTTACAAAAACACTTGCGTAGCTTGTTGATGAAGCAAGTTCTTTTGTAGTATCCATAGTTACACGCCAGTAGTCTTTATCGTTAAAGAACCCTTTTACTTGAACGTAGTTACGGCGAAGCTCAAAACCACCTGAGTTTCCAGCATAATTTGACTGGTCTCCGTTTGGTACATCCAATCTAGTAGTAGGACGTGCATTTGTATAACCAAAATAGTGAGTACCACTAAACTCTAAACTTTTTGCTTTAGAAAGAACCGAGCTCTCTTTGTTTTCGATAGCGATACGATCTGGTGCTGACGTAGTAAACACCTGTCCTTTTTCATCTACATAAAACTGCTGTGCAGCACTCAAGCTAGTCGTACTTACTGCTAAGGCAGCTATTGTTGAAAGAACGATTTTTTTCATTTTATTCCCTTGTTTTTTTGTGGGAGAAGTATAAAATGATTAGATTACGAAAGGATTACAAAATAGGCTCTAAAATGTGGGTTTTTAAACGAAAAAAGCCCCTGCAAACATTCGTTGGCAAGGGCTTTAGAGGAGAATTTCTTAGGAGAGAAATTTTGAGAAAATTATATCAGCGTTTGTTATTATTTTAGGTTTTCAGCCCAGTACTCTCTGATCACTTTTTTAGTCTCTTCAGGAAGTGGGATATAGCCTAGCTTTTTAGCAGAATCATCACCTTTTTTGAACGCATAGTCAAAGAAAGCAGTTACTTTTTTGTTCATCTCGCCACCTTCTCTTGGAAGCAAAATAAATGTTGCCGCTACGATTGGGTATGATGTGTCACCTTGTTGAAGTGCCAAAACAGAGTGAAAGTGCTTCTCTTTTGTCCAGCTTGCATACTTTGCGGCAGCTTTGAAGTTCTCTTCCGTTGCAGTAACCCATTTGCCATTTGCAGTTTGAAGTACAGCCGCACTTAGGTTGTTTTTCTCTTTATAAGCGTTTTCGATATAACCGATAGAGTTTGGAGTCTCTTTGATAAGGCTTGTTACACCCTCATTTCCTTTTCCGCCGATACCTGTTGCCCAGTCGATAGCTTTACCAGTTCCATACTTGTCTTTCCAGTTTTTTGAAACTTGTGTTAGATAGTATGTAAAGTTAAAAGTTGTTCCAGAACCATCAGAACGGTGTACTACAACGATTTTTTGATTTGGAAGATTTAACCCTTGGTTGTCCGCCATGATAGCAGGGTCGTTCCACATAGTGATTTTTCCTGCAAAGATATCTGCAACAACTTCATTTTTAAGTTTCAAAGTAGCATCTTTGATGCCGCTTACATTAAACGCAACAACGATAGAACCGATAACTGCTGGAAATTGGAACAAGTTGTCTTTTGCAAGCTTGAGTGGAGCGATAGACTCATCAGAAGCACCAAAGTTTACTGTTCTGTTAGCGATTTGTTTAACACCGCCGCCTGAACCAATAGACTGGTAGTTGACAACATTGCTAGTCTCACCCTTATAATTGAATGCCCAATCATAATATACAGGTGCTGGGAAAGTTGCACCTGCCCCACTTATCTTATCAGCCGCAAACGATGACGTAATCGACGCAGCAGCAACCAATGTAGCTAGAGCTAATTTCTTTAACATTTGTTTTCCTTTTTGAATGTTTGCGAAATTGTAGTTGCTCTGCATTACGAAATGATTACAGCGCTACTCCCCTTTTGAAGTAAACTTAAAGTAGCTCTCCATCGCGATAGCCTCATCTCTGCCGAAGATAACGACCTCTTTATCGACTACTATTTCACTTGCATCTACCTTGTTTGGGTAGTCAACAAAGTTCAAGATATGCTTGATGGTGTTAAGCCTTGCCTTTTTCTTGCTATCGCTTTTGATAACCGTCCACGGTGCTACCTCTGTGTGGGTTGCGCTGAGCATCATATACTTTGCCAAAGCGTACTCATCCCAAAGTTCTTGCGCTTTGAGGTCAACTGGAGAGAGTTTGTACTGCTTAAGCGGGTCTTGCTCTCGTTTGGCAAATCGTCTTGCTTGCTCCTCTTTGGTAACTGAGAAGTAAAATTTAAAGATTTTGATATCCTCTTCGACTAACATCTTCTCAAAAAGCGGCGCATCTTTTAAAAATTTGCTCTGTTGTCTTTGCGTACAAAAACCCATAACAGGCTCTACCATCGCTCTGTTGTACCAGCTTCGATCAAAAAGAACTATCTCCCCAGCACTCGGCAGATGCTGCGCGTACCTTTGAAAATACCACTGTGTCATCTCTTGGTCACTTGGCTTAGGAAGTGCTGCAACTCTTGCACCCCTTGGGTTGAGATGCTCTGTGATTCGCTTGATAGTTCCGCCCTTTCCAGCGGCATCACGCCCCTCAAAAATCATCAAAACCTTCAACCCCTTCTCTTTGACGTGGTTTTGAAACTTTAAAAGCTCAATTTGGAGTTTTTCAAGCTCCTCTTCATAAAGAAGCGTCTCCTCTTTGACCCATACGCGTACTTTGCCGTCCTTTGCGTTTTCTCTTCTGTCTCTGTTGGTTTTTCTTCTATCAGACTTTGATTCTCGTTGCTCTTTTTGCTCTTTCATAAAAACTCCTTGGTACCGCAATTATAGCCCCTGTAATCTTTTTGTAATCATAAAAACTTAAAATTGCAGACTTTTACACATAGGAGCATCATTGAAAAATATCATCGATACAATCTTTGCAAATGCCACAAGAGCGATAGCTTTTGGGGTTTTGCTGCTTTTGGCATGGATATTTACCGTACTCTTTGAGCATTCGATTGAGTCACTCAAAGCATTTGGGTTTGACTTTATCCTCGAGGACAAATGGGCTCCGAACTTAGAAAAATTTGGCGCACTTCCTGCCATCTACGGTTCTGTTGTCTCCACGTTTTTAGCGATGATTTTAGCTGTTCCTGTTGCCATCGGTATCGCCATTTTCTTAAGCGAGATAGCGCATGCAAGGCTTAAAACTCCCGTCAGTGTCTCCATAGAGCTTCTTGCGGCTATCCCATCGGTTATCTACGGTATGTGGGGACTTTTTTACTTCGTGCCTATCATCCGTGACACATTTGGCGGCGTGGGTATAAGTATGCTCACGGCTGGTATCGTCCTCTCTATCATGATACTTCCTTTTATGGCGGCGGTTACTCGTGATGCGATGAACACTACCCCAGACATCCTAAAAGAGTCCGCTTATGCACTTGGCGGGACAAAATGGGACGTTATCAAAGACATCATCATCCCTTACGCAAAGTCTGGAATCATCGGCTCTTTTATCTTAGCCCTTGGACGTGCTATCGGCGAGACGATGGCAGTTACCTTTGTTATGGGAAATGTCCACAAAATCTCTTTGGACCTCACCGAACCCGCAACTTCCATCCCAGTGGCACTTGCAAATGAGTTTGCAGAGGCGGACAGTGACCTTTACTACTCATCACTTTTTGAGTTGGCGCTTTTACTTCTTGTTGTGAGTTTCGTAATCATCTCCATCGCAAAATTCTACTTTTTGCGTAGAAAAAGGGTAGGACAATGACACATACACAAAAAAGAATTTTTCTAAGTCAAGTGGTTATGATTCTCTCAACTGCCTCTGCTGTTATCGGGATTGGCTTTTTGTTTTGGATTTTGGGTGTTTTGGTTATCAACGGGGTTGATGCACTCACGCTTACCATCTTTACCACAGAGGGAACACCTCCAGGAAGTGGCAACGGAGGGCTTAAACATGCACTTATCGGGCAGTTGATGCTAGTCTTTTATGCCTCTTTGTTTGGTGTTCCGCTTGGCGTTTTGGCAGGAACTTACCTTAGCGAGTACAGCCAAAAATCAAAAATAGGCGAGATTATTCGTGATATCTCCGACATTATGATGAGCGCACCGAGTATCGTTATCGGTGCGTTTGTTTATGCGGTTGTTGTTGCGCCTATGGGACATTTTAGCGGATGGGCAGGTTCTATTGCGCTTACCATCATCATGCTTCCTATCGTTTTGCGTACAACTGATGACATGCTCCAACTTGTTCCATCTACACTAAGAGAGGCTGCATTTGCCCTTGGAGCACCAAAATATAAGGTCATTACGCAAGTTGTTTACCGCGGGGCAAAAGCGGGAATCCTCACAGGAATCCTTCTTGCTGTAGCACGTGTAGGAGGAGAGACAGCGCCTCTACTCTTTACATCGTTTAATGATAACTTCTTAAACACAGACATGATGCAGCCAGTCGCTTCGCTTACGGTAACTATGTATAACTATGCGACAAGCCCGTATGAAGATTGGCAAAAACTTGGATGGGCGGCAGCGTTTATCTTAAGTATGTTTATCTTGACACTCAACATTCTTGGAAGATTGATTTTATTAAAGAAAAAGGTTAAATAATGGCAACTATCATAGACATAACAGAAGAAAAAGCGCTTGAGGTAAAGGATTTTGAGTTTACCTATGCAGAAGCAGATGCACCGAGTGTGAAAAAACTCAATATGCCCATAGCAAAAAACAGCATTACCGCACTTATTGGACCCTCAGGATGCGGAAAAACAACATTGCTTAGAAGCTTTAACCGCATGCACGACCTCTACCCAGGGAACAAATATGAGGGTGAAATCCTCTTTAAAGAGAGAAATATCTTGCTTCCAAAAGAGGATTTGATACAGTTACGAATCCAAATCGGGATGATTTTTCAAAAGCCAACTGCTTTTCCAATGAGCATCTTTGATAACGTCGCGTATGGGCTAAGACTTCAAGGCTTTAAAAACAAAACAGAGCTCAAAGACAGAGTGGAAAAAGCACTTCATGATGCGGCGATTTGGAATGAGGTAAAAGATAGACTCTCTCACGATGCAAATGGTCTCTCAGGCGGACAGCAGCAAAGACTTTGCATCGCCAGAGCGGTTGCCGTAGAGCCAGAGGTACTTCTTTTTGATGAGCCAACCTCCGCACTTGACCCTATCTCAACAGGCGGCATCGAAGAGCTTATCGTACAGCTTCGAGAGAGAGTTTCTATCATCATCGTTACACACAACATGCAACAAGCCGCACGTGTGAGCGACTACACAGGCTTTATGTACTTAGGCGAACTCATAGAACTCGGACGCACAGAAGAGCTATTTGTCACACCACGAGAAAAGCTAACAGAAGAGTATATCACTGGAAAATTCGGTTGATAATGT
>CAXNED010000082.1:0-6168 GCA_964201385.1 Sulfurimonadaceae bacterium
ATCGCTACAAAACAGTCTCCTGCTGCTGCTGCAGGTGAAAAAGCATTTGGCGAGGGCGGATGTGGCGGATGTCACGTTATCGGTAAAGTTTCTTCTGGTCCAGACTTAACTGGTGTTCTTCAAAGACATGGAGAAAACGGCGAGAAATGGGTAAGAGATTTCATCATGAATCCTGAAAAAATGTATACTGAGCCTTACGTTAAAGGTATGATTGACTACTTCAACCTAAGAATGCCAAATCAGCACATGGATGAAAAAGAGACTAAAAATATCATCGAATACCTAAAATGGGTAGATCAAAACGCAAATCTCTTCTAATAGAGACTTTTTAAAAGCGTTACAAAGGGGAAGGAATTTATTTCTTCCCCTTTTTTTATGCCAAATAATTAAAAAAATTTCATAAATCAATCTTATAAAAGAAATTTTCTTATATAATACATGTAAAATAAAATTTGAATGTTTTTCTCAAATTTTGAGATTTTATTTTATTCAACAAAGGAACTCTTTTCATGCATCCAAGTATCATAAAAGCAAGAGTATTTGCAACACTAGCCCTTCTTATTTTGACCTTCTCTTTTACTTTTCCTATGATTGCATTTCATGGAACACTCAACAAGATTGAAACTGGCAAAATGGATGAGATACCTGCATTTAGTAAAACTATCTGGAATCTCTACAATCAAGGCAGATACAAAAGTGTTACTACGCCCAAAGAGGCACATAACAATCTTGATGAGATGATAGCTTCTGCCGCAGAGATAGGCGTTGCTTCTATGCCAATCTGGGCAGTATCGCTTGAAGCTCCAAACTACCCTAAAGAGGCATTTCCACTCGGCATTCCCGTCTTTTTTCACTTTGATGGCTATAGCGGCGAGGTGCATGAGATGAACACTATCAACCACTATGTTGGAATGGACCCGATGTGGATTGGCGGAACTATAGAGCGTGAAATCGGTATATATGCGCTTTTGGCTCTCTCTTTGGGAATGATTTATTTTATAGCGTTTAATGCAAAAATATTTAGCTTCATCATGCTTGTTCCTGCATCGCTTCCTCTTCTTTTTATCGCTGATTACTCCTACTGGCTCTACTGGTTTGGACATAACTTGCATGACTGGGGTGCGTTCAAAATCAAACCTTTTATGCCGACCGTTTTTGGAGATGGAAAGATTGCTCAGTTTACCACGCACTCTTACCCAACTATCGGTTTTTATATGATTGTAGCAATCGGTCTTTTGAGTCTTTTGGCATTTTTTGCGAAACAAAAAGCTCTCAAAGAGATGAATAAATAAAAATGTTGAAGCCTCTCTTTGCATTATTGGTTCTTATTTTGCCCCTTTTGGGCGCAAATGTATTGCAAGAAGCAATTGACGCTGCACCAAGTGGCTCTATCTTAAGGCTGCCCGCTGGTGTATATAAGGGAAATATTGTCATCAACAAACCTTTGACTATCATCGGCAAAGAGGCTGGAGTTGTCATTGATGGGAACAACAAAGGGACTGTTATTCAGATAAAGAGCTCTTTTGTGACACTCAAAAACCTCAAGATTATCAACAGCGGCGATAGACACGAAAACATTGATGCGGCAATTACTATTACAGATGCAAGCCAATGTGAGGTGAGTGAGTGTGTTATCGATGATTGCCTTTTTGGCATAGATATGCAGATGGTACGCAACTCTATCATTGCCAACAACACCATAACTTCAAAAGATTTTGAACTTGGTCTCAAAGGTGACGGGCTAAGACTTTGGTATAGTAACGACAATATCATCAAACAAAATAAGCTTATTCACTCTCGTGATATGGTTGTTTGGTATAGTCATGGAAACACGATTGAAGAGAACATCGGAGAGCACTGTAGATACTCTTTGCACTTTATGTACGCTGGCAAAAACATCGTACGTAACAACAGATACCAATACAACTCGGTTGGGAT
Organism: Sulfurimonadaceae bacterium; assembly: GCA_964201385.1. Lineage (GTDB taxonomy): Bacteria > Campylobacterota > Campylobacteria > Campylobacterales > Sulfurimonadaceae > Sulfurimonas. Next base: position 1,939 of record CAXNED010000082.1, read on the forward strand.
ATTTTTTATGTACTCCAAAGACACCATAGCGACAGGCAACTTTGTAAAGAGTTCCCTTGGAGCTACAGGCATGGGCATAGGAATGAAAGAGGTATCAAGCTTTACCATTAAAGATAACACTGTTTTGTACTGCGCGCAAGGGATGTACATCGACAGATCCTCTTTTGAACCAGACACAAACAACTCCATAGAGAACAACAAAATTCTTTACAACTCTGAGGGGATTCGCTTTCACTCTTTGAGCGAGAGCAACATCATCAAAAACAACAAGATAATGGGAAATATTGAAGATGTTGTCAATGATGGAAGGTCAAGCAAGACGTACAACAACGACATAGCGCAAAATTACTGGGATAACTACGAGGGATTTGACAAAGATGGAGACAACATAGGCGATACGCCGCACAAAGTGTATCAGTATGCAGACCAACTCTGGGTTTACAATCCAGATGTAAAATTTTTCTACGGCTCACCAGTGATCTCTTTGCTCAATTTTCTAGCAAAGTTGGCACCATTTACAAAACCGCTTTTTTTGTTTGAAGACAAAAAGCCCATAGTTAAAATAGAAGGATAAGTTTTGGAAAAAGTAAAAACAGACAAGAGAGAGTTTATCAAGTACTCCACTTTAGGAGTTTTAGGACTTGTTTTAGGTGGTGGAATGGTTTTTTCTCCCTATGTGCTTCGCGCTGAAAACAGACTAAGACCCCCTGGGGCAGTGGATGAGAAGAAGTTTTTGGCACTCTGCATCAAATGCGGTCAGTGTCTTCAAGTTTGCCCTTATCACTCTATCAAACTAGCTGATTTTGTAAACGGTCATGGAGTTGGAACACCTTACATCGACGCAAACGAGAGAGGCTGTTACGCATGTAGCGCTGTGCCTTGTGTTCTTGCATGTCCTAGCGGTGCGCTTGACCATCACTGTGAAAAACCAGAAGATATCAAAATGGGTATAGCGGTGCTAGAGTTTCCAGACACATGTATAGCAACAAAGAGCATCCCTATTCCAAAGGGTTACAATGAGAAGATGCACAAATTTACCAACTCCGTTGTCAACATCAACCCGCTTGAAGAGAAGCTTTTAGAAAAGTTTGACTCTTTTGAGGGCAAAGAGTGTACGCTATGTGCCGATATGTGTCCCATCCCAAATCCTCTAAGTGCTATTGCTATGGTAAGCAACAGTGGTGGCGGTATGCGACCTGAAATCTATGATGGATGTATCGGATGTGGCGTATGTCAAGAAGTTTGTCCTACAAACACACCTTCTATCGTTGTAAAACCTAGAGTAACGTACGAACAATTTTATGGAAACAGAGGCTAATTAAAATGAAAAATATCAATCTACTTACACTATCCACACTCCTTTCTCTTGCGCTTTTTAGCGGCTGTAGCGATGGAGACAAACAAGAGAGTAAAGAAAAAGGGGCTGCTGCTGAAGTAACCTCTGCACAAAAAATCGAAGTAGTCAAAAATGAGAATGCTGGTGAGATAAAAGTAGCACTCAAAGAGGGTGATGACAACCAGAGCAAATCATACTACTACGACTACAACGTCAAAAGTGCGTACGACCCAAATATGCAACCCGCAAACAGTGATGCTTCCGTACGGGAAAAAGCAAGAACTCCTATGGATGCAAACCTTCACATAAGAAGTCCTTATGAAAATGTAGAAGTTTCTATGCTCGTCAAAAGGCTTAGCAAAGAGTTTATCGTCAAATGTTCTGCATGCCACAATGACTATGCAAACGGCGTTATCGGACCATCACTTCTTGGCAAAGATGCTGATTTTATCTTTGAAAAAATTTCAAAATTTAAAGATGGTTCGGCTAAAAATGTTCTGATGAAAGACCTTGTAAGCCAAATGGATATAAAAGAGATAAGAGCGATGGCAGATGAGATTTACGAATTTAACAAAAAAATCAAAGAGATGAGAAAATAGATATGAAAAATATTATTGTAGGAATTTTGACACTTTTAATCGTAGGTTTGATGGCTTATACTGCTTCACAAGGAAGAGCATACCATGGTGGAGAGCACTCAAGAGTTATTGAAGACATAGGTGCAGATAAAAACACGCCATCGCAGATGAGTGCAACGCAGGCAAATGCGCAACAAAAAGCACAGCCACAAGAAAAAAGCGATAGAGAGAAAGAAGATGAGCAACTCAAAGCTATCAAAGACAAAGCTGGAAATATCGGTGAAATCAAAGTAAGTACGGAGTACAAGAGCAAATGTTCTGCGTGCCATGGTGCGAACGGTTCTGGAGAACAAGATGGCAGAGCGCTTATGGGACCAAAACTCTATGGACAAGATGCAGAGAAACTTTACAAAGATTTGGTTGACTTTAAAGCTGGAAGAAAAGAGAACATCATTATGAAGGGGCTTCTCATCAACACAACTGAAGAGGAGTTGCGTAAGTATGCAGACGAGATTGGTACTTTTCATCTCCAGTCTAAATAAGTAGAAGGAAAAAACATGGATAAGTATAACAACCGAGAAACCATAAAACACTCTACATTTTGGTCTACTTTTTTCAACAAGACAAAAGAGGGCAAAAGTGTTCTAAGCTACAGAGCAAAAAGATGGTTGCTTGTTATAGCCATTCATCTTCTCTTTTTTCTCTCGTTTCATGTCGATATACAAGCACTTGAGGGAACATTAAACGGCTCACGTTTTTTAGGTTTTCACCTCATTGATGTCTTTACAACGATGCAGCTTTTTTTAGCAACGCATGAGATACCTGTAAACATGATTATCGGTACGGCTACTATCGTTATCGTCTATATGCTTATCGGCGGGCGTACCTACTGTGCGTGGGTTTGCCCTTATGGTTTGCTCAGCGAGATTGGCGAGAAGTGGCATAACACACTTGTGAGCAAAAAAATCATCAAAGAGAAAAAATTTGACCACCGTGTGAGACATGTTTTTTGGGCTATCTTTTTACTTCTTGCGCTTTTTAGCGGCTTTTTGGTTTTTGAGACATTCAATGTTGTGGGGATTTTAAGCCGCATGGTCGCTTATGGATGGAGCTTGGCTCTTCTATGGGTTGTGGCAGTTTTTGCCATAGAGGTTTTTTACTCACGCAGAGCATGGTGTACATACGTCTGCCCAATCGGCACAACTTATGGCTACATCGGCAAGGTTTCGGCACTTCGCATTGAGTGGAATGACAACTGTGACCACTGTATGGTTTGCCATGATGTCTGTTTTGAAAATCAGGTTTTAGAGATTACAAAAGCAAAATACGATGCGCAAAGAGAAGAAAAAGGGATAACAAGAGAGTACATAACTGGTGCTGATTGTACACTTTGCGGTCGCTGTGTCGATGTTTGCCACGCCGATGCACTCAACTTTGATTTTAGACTAAAAAGCTTGGTGTAGCGCATGATAGAGGTAAAAAATCTTACTAAAAAATTTGGCGCACATCTCTCTTTAGACAGTGTCAGTTGTACTTTTGGCAGAGGAGAGTCCATCGCACTCATGGGGGCGAATGGTGCAGGCAAAACGACACTTATCCGATCCATCCTTGGATACTACCATCCAGATGGCGGTGAAGTGCTTATCAATGGGCAAAACCCCATCAAAGAGCGGACAAATGTGCTTAAAGATATCAGTTTTGTTCCACAGCTTCCACCACCCATCAAACTCAGCATCGAAGAGCTTATGCACTATATCAGCGTAAGTGCAGATGTCGATAAAGAGCGCATAAAGCACTATGCAAACGAGATGAAGCTCGACATAAACGAAAACATGAACAAATCATTTTTCAAACTAAGCGGCGGCATGAAGCAAAAACTCCTCATCGCTATCAGTCTTGCGAAAAAGAGCAATATCATCATCTATGACGAACCAACCGCAAACCTTGACCCAAAAGCAAGAGATGACTTTTACAGACTTTTACAACAAAACGAAGAGCCAAAAACACTTCTTTTTGTGACGCACAGACTTGAAGAGGTAAAAGAGCTTGTCAACAGACAGATTTATATGGATATGGGAAAAATAGTTTCAGATGAAGTTTTTTAAGTTTTTTTCTCTTTTCATCGTGTTGGTATTTGCATTTGGATGCAGCTCTTCTGACGCACAACCAGCACAAGAAAAAGAGATATGCCCAAAATGCAATATGCCACTGCCAAAGTCCAACATCCACACAGCAAGACTTGATGCCAACTCCAAAAAACACTCTTTCGACGATGTCGGATGTCTTGTTTTATGGGCAAAAGAGCATGATGTGGCA
>CAXNED010000083.1:0-6112 GCA_964201385.1 Sulfurimonadaceae bacterium
AGACCGGTGCTATCGACCAACTCAGCCAAAGATCCACGTTTGTAAAGAAAGAAGTTACTATAAAATTCTGGAGGTGCCACCCAGATTTGAACTGGGGATAGCAGCTTTGCAGGCTGCGGCCTTACCACTTGGCGATGGCACCAGTTTCAACCAATTTTTATAATAGTGGTGCCCGAAGCCGGACTTGAACCGGCACACCCTTACGAGCGAGGGATTTTAAATCCCTTGTGTCTACCGATTTCACCACCCGGGCTTTGGGTTTTTTTTATCTTTAAAGATATCGGATATTTTTTAAATATTTTATGGAGCGGGAAACGAGGTTCGAACTCGCGACCCCAACCTTGGCAAGGTTGTGCTCTACCACTGAGCTATTCCCGCATTTTGTACACTTAACTTTTTAAGTGAGCGGAATTATAGCCATTTAATTTTCTTTTGTAAAGGGGTTTTAGAAAAAAAATTGAAAAAAATGCTATAATCTCGCTATTAATAGAAGAAAACAGCTACATATGAAGGATTTTTATGAGAAGTGATACTATAAAAAAAGGTTTTGACAAAGCACCCCATCGCTCATTGCTTCGTGCTACTGGTTTGAAAGATGAGGATTTTGACAAGCCGTTTATCGGGATAGCAAACAGTTATATCGACATTATCCCTGGACATTTCTTTTTACATGAATATGGAGAAATCGTCAAGCAGGCAATTCGTGAAGCAGGCGGCGTGCCGTTCGTGTTTAACACTATTGGAGTTGATGATGGTATTGCTATGGGGCATGACGGTATGCTTTACTCTCTTCCTTCTCGTGAAATTATCGCTGATTCGATTGAAACGGTTATGAATGCACACAAGCTTGATGCGCTTATCTGTATCCCAAACTGTGACAAAATCGTCCCAGGGATGATTATGGGTGCGCTTCGTGTCAATGTTCCAACTGTGTTTGTTTCAGGCGGTCCGATGCCAGCTGGACATAAAAAAGACGGTACACCAATAGATTTGTCCACGGCATTTGAGGCAGTTGGGCAGTTTAATGAGGGAACTATAAGTGAAGAAGAGCTTTATGAAATAGAGTGCAACGCATGTCCGAGCGGGGGAAGCTGTTCTGGGATGTTTACTGCAAACTCCATGAACACACTTTGTGAAGCGATGGGGATAGCACTTCCAGGAAATGGAACTATTTTAGCGATGACTCCTGCAAGAATTGAGCTTGTCAAAAAAGCGGCAAAGAGAATCGTAGAGATGGCTAAGGCGGATGATGCAAAGTACAATCTTAAAAATGTTCTCAATGAAAAAGCTGTACATAACGCATTTGTTGTTGACATGGCGATGGGCGGAAGTTCAAATACAGTTCTTCACATGTTGGCTATCGCAAGAGAAGCGGGAGTTGACTTCCCAATCGAAAAAATTAACACAATTGCTGACAATGTCGCACACATTGCAAAGATTTCTCCATCATTAACAACTGTTCACATGGATGACATCAACCGTGCGGGTGGTGTAAATGCGGTTATGAAAGAGGTTAGCCGCAGAGGCGGGCTTCTTTATCTTGAAAATCCGACTGTAACGGGTGAAACACTTGGAGAGCGTATAGCAGATGCTAAAATACTAGATGAGAGCATCATTCACACAAACGAAAATGCTTACTCGCAAGTTGGCGGATTGTCTATCCTTTTTGGAAATTTGGCGTTAGAGGGTGCGGTTGTCAAAACAGCTGGAATCGAAGCTAACATGAGACAGTTTAAAGGTACGGCGATTTGCTTTAACTCTCAACCAGAAGCGATTACGGGCATCATGTCACATAAAGTAAAATCTGGAAATGTTGTTGTTATCCGCTATGAGGGTCCAAAGGGCGGACCAGGTATGCAAGAGATGTTAGCTCCGACTGCACTTATTCAAGGGATGGGGCTTGGCGATAGCGTAGCACTCATAACTGATGGTCGTTTTTCAGGTGCTACAAAGGGCGCAAGTATAGGGCATGTGTCGCCAGAAGCGGCAGAGGGCGGTTTGATAGCACTTGTGGAAGATGGCGATGAGATAGAGCTTGATGTTGATAAACATATCTTAAGACTTAATGTCAGCGATGAAGAGATATCAAAAAGAAGAGCAAATTATAAGCCACACAAAAATGATGTAAAGTCAAAATGGCTGAAGCGTTATCAGCTTTTAGTTTCAAACGCTTCAAATGGCGCAATACTAAAGACAGAGATATAAAAAGGAGACCATTTTGAACGCAATAGCAATAAAACATAACGGCGAAATCATAGACATGCAGACTGCAAAAGAGCTTGGATTTGAGGGGGAGCAGATTCATCTTGATAACTCAGAAGAGTCATTAAATGTTTTGCGCCACTCAACTGCACATCTTATGGCGCAAGCCATCAAGTCACTCTATCCAGACGCAAAATTTTATGTCGGTCCAAATGTAAAAGAGGGTTTTTACTATGACTTTAAAACTTCAAGCGAGATAGGCGAGGGAGACCTCAAAGCTATCGAGCAGGAGATGCTAAGCATCGCTAAAAAGAAATATACGATAGAGAAGTATGAGATCTCTATGGATGAAGCAAAAGAGAAGTTCAAAGATGACCATCTTAAACTTTTTGTTATGCAAAGAATCCCGAGTGACACGGTTTCTATCTATAAGCAAGGGGAGTTTGAAGACCTTTGCCGTGGACCGCACTTGCCAAATGTTGGGTTGATTCGCTACTTTAAACTTACTAAAATTGCAGGTGCGTACTTGGGCGGAGACTCTAAAAACGAGATGTTAACACGCATCTACGGCATCGCATTTGCCGACAAAGAGGCACTTAAAGCCTATCTTGACATGATGGCAGAGGCTGAGAAACGAGACCACCGCAAACTTGGTGCAGAGATGAAGATGTTTACTTTCCGTGAAGAGGTTGGAGCGGGCTTTCCTATCTGGCTTCCAGCGGGTGGGAGACTTCGTGCGAGACTTGAATCGCTTCTCTTTAAGGCACACCGCAAACGTGGTTATGAGCCTGTCCGTGGTCCTGAAATGCTTAGAAGCGACCTTTGGAAAACATCGGGGCACTACCAAAACTACGGCGAAAACATGTACTTTACAAATATTGACGAGATAGAGTTTGGCGTAAAACCGATGAACTGTGTTGGACACATTAAGATATATGAGGAAGATTTGCACTCATATAGAGACCTTCCGCTCAAATATTTTGAGTACGGCGTGGTGCATCGTCATGAGATGACGGGTGCGCTTCATGGACTTTTCCGTGTTCGTGAGTTTACTCAAGATGATGCGCATATTTTTTGTAGAGCAGACCAGATAGAGGAACAAATCATAGAAGTTGTCGATTTTGTCGATAAAATCATGTCCACATTTGAGTTTAACTACAAAATGATGCTCTCTACAAGACCAGAAAAAGCGGTTGGAAGTGATGAAGTGTGGGAAGTTTCTACACAGGCACTTAAAAATGCGATGGATAAAAACAACCTTGTTTATGAGATAGACGAGGGCGGTGGAGCGTTTTATGGTCCAAAAATCGACATCAAAATCACTGACGCAATCGGGCGTGAGTGGCAGTGTGGCACGATTCAGCTTGATTTTAACCTACCTAGCAGATTTGAGCTTGAGTACAACGGCGAGAACAATGACAAAATTCAGCCAGTTATGATTCACAGAGCAATTTTAGGTTCGTTTGAGCGTTTTATTGGTATATTAACAGAGCATTACGCTGGAGAGTTTCCAATGTTTATCGCTCCGACGCAAGTTGCCATCGTTCCGATTGCTTCTGCGCATAATGATTATGCAAAGGAGTTGGCGGATAAATTGATGGATTTGGGAGCAGACAGCGAAATCTATTCTAAAAATGATTCTCTTAACAAAAGAATCAGAACAGCGGAAAAAACAAGAGTTCCTATGCTTATAGTGCTAGGAGATGAAGAGGTTGCTTCTCGAAGTGTTGCGATTCGTGACAGAAGAACAAGAGAGCAGTACAATCTAAGCGAGAGTGAATTTCTCTCTCTTATACAAACTAAAATAAATGAGGTAAATTTTTGAGCAAAAAAGCAGACCGTGTCATAATGAATGACGATATCCGTGTACCAGAGGTACGTTGCAATATTGATGGAGCAGAGTCTTTAGGAGTTATTTCTACTGATGCCGCTATGGAAAAAGCAAATGAGTTAGGCTTGGATTTAGTTCTCATAGCCCCTGATGCAAAACCACCTGTTGCTAAAATTATGAACTACGGTAAGTTTAAGTATCAAGAAGAGAAAAAACTCAAAGAACAGAAAAAGAATCAAACTAAAATTGATGTCAAAGAGATTAAACTCTCGGTTAAAATTGCTGAAAACGATGTCAACTACAAAGTAAAACATGCAAGAGAGTTTTTAGAAGAAGGAAAGCATGTAAAATTTCGTGTCTTTTTAAAAGGGCGCGAGATGGCTAATCCAGATGCGGCAAAAGAGGTTCTTTTGAAAGTTTGGACGATGATAGAAGATGTTGCAGTTATGGATAAAGAGCCTAAGTTTGAAGGTCGTTACTATAACATGTATGTCTTACCTCAAAAATAGCACTATAGAGTCCTTTTTTTAGGACTCTCTCTTCAAAAACCTAAACCATTCACATTTTCATACTCCCATAAAATTTCATAGAACACAAAAAGGATAAAGAGTGATAAAAAAAATAGCAGCAGTTTTAGCAAGTGTCATGACTGTAGTACTTTTTTGGTACATGGCAGGTGAAGTGTTTATCTTAAAAGAGAGCAAAAACTCTTTTGATAAACTAGAATGCGTCTCTTATGCTCCTTTTGCCAAAAATCAATCGCCGTTTTCTTTTGCAGAGGGGATGGTTGTTTCCGAGGATTTGGTGCGTAATGATTTGAAACTCCTCTCAAAATATACCACTTGCATCAGAACATACTCAACTGTAGGTCTGGAGATGATTCCAAATATTGCCAGAGAAAATGGTCTTGAGATGTACATGGGTGCATGGGTGAGTAGCGATAAAGTGATGACGCAAAAAGAGATAACCACGCTCATAAAACTTGCAAAAGAGAATCAAGATATCATCAAAGGCGTGATTGTGGGCAATGAAGTGCTTCTGCGTGGCGATGCAACAGAGGCGGTGCTTGCTGGATATATCAAGCAGGTGAAAGAGGCTCTTCCAAGCACTCAGGTTACATACGCTGATGTATGGGAATTTTGGGTAAAACATCCACAAATAAAAGATATTACTGACTTTGTAACGATTCACATTTTGCCATACTGGGAAGATGACCCAATGAATATAGACCAATCTATCGGGCATTTGGCGGATGTAAGAGGAGAAGTTGCAGCGTTACTCAAAGATAAAAAGATTCTCATAGGCGAGACAGGCTGGCCGTCAGAGGGAAGAGCAAGAGAAGATGCCATCCCAAGCAAGATAAATCAGGCATTATTTGTGCGTGAATTTGTTGCACTAGCCCAAAGGGAGGGGTGGAACTACAACATTATAGAGGCATTTGACCAACCATGGAAAAGAGTAAGTGAGGGAGCAGTTGGGGGCTTCTGGGGGCTTTTTGATAAAGAGAGAATGGATAAAAATGTATTTGGAGGGGATGTTTCGAATTTTCCAAATTATAAACTCTTAGCAGTTGCCTCCCTTACGCTTGTGTTGCTCTTTTCACTACTGCTCAAAAATGCGCAAATTAAAACGAGAGAGATATTTTTATTTAGTGCGCTCAACACGCTTTTTGCTCTTTTATTTACGCTTCAGCTGGAGCAGTATAGTGTGACAGTAAGAACCGCATTAGAGTTTGCATGGGCATTTTTAGTGATGTCTGTTCATGCTCTTATATACTATTTTATGCTTGCGTATATTGCCTTTGAGAGAAAGGTGCAGGTGGTGGCGATTCGAGAAATTTTTGCAAAAAAAATCAAAGGTCCAGATGCCTCACTTACACTTCTTTTTTATGCGGCGTCTCTTTTAGTGAGTATTATTACCATCTCTTTAGCGTTTGATGGAAGATACAGAAACTTTGAAATATATGCTTTTTCTATCGCCATTATCTCCTTTTTATGGCTTTATAGGGGAATGTATCGTGATTTTGCATTTGGACTGTTTGAGAAAGTACTTTTTTTAGTTTTAGCGGTAACAACAATT
>CAXNED010000084.1:0-6088 GCA_964201385.1 Sulfurimonadaceae bacterium
ACCGCAAGAGTGATTTCAAGTATGTGTGACATGGTTATGATACGCACCTTTGAACACTCCATGATAGAGGAGTTTGCCGCTTACTCAAAAGTCCCAGTTATCAACGGCTTAACCGACTCCTACCACCCCGTACAACTTCTCGCCGACTACATGACTTTGGTAGAACATGGCGCACATGAAAACATCGTTGCGGCGTATGTGGGCGATGGAAACAATATGACACACTCATGGATGATGCTCGCCGCAAAACTAGGTTTTGAACTTAGAATCGCCACGCCAAAGGGCTATGAGGTAGATGCAAAGATACTTCAAGAAGCACTGGAAATTGCCAAGACAAGCGGTGCAGTCATAAAAACCATGAACGACCCAAAAGAGGCGATAAAAGGTGCTACAGTCGTCACAACAGACACATGGGTCTCCATGGGGCAAGAGGATGAAAAAGAGGAACGACTTAAAGTTTTTAAAGGCTTTATGGTAGATGATGCCACGATGTCATTGGCACAAGAGGACGCAAAGTTCCTCCACTGCTTACCAGCATACAGAGGCTATGAAGTAAGCGAAGAGGTTTTTGAAAAACACTCAAAAATCGTTTTTGATGAAGCAGAAAACAGACTTCACGCCCAAAAAGGGTTGATGGTTTGGTTGGATAAGCTAAGAAACATCTAAAACCCTTGTAAATCTCGAAAAACAAGTTTTTTCGTAGCTTTAGGGGTGTAACTTAAAAACTATCATCATCTTTAAAAAAATATCTAAAAAGGCTCTTTGCAAGACTACAAAAGTAACGATTATGTTTGAGTTTTGATACAATTAGAACTAAAAAATCAACGAAGGATGTGTGTTATGCAAATTTTATCAGTTCAGATACAAGATGATTATATGCAACAGTTTATGAATTTTATAAAAAACAGTCATTCAAATATAATTGTTTCAAAAGATAAAAATTTGGAATTTGACACATACTTTTATGAAAGAAAAAAAGATTTAGAACAAATCATTGAAGACTCTGAAAATGGCACAATGGAGATGTTATCTCAAGAGCAATACGACCAAGAAATGAAAATATTTTTCAAAGATTTAAAAGCTAATGCAAATCTTTAGAACTAGACTATATAAAACTCAACTACTAAGAATTTTAGAACAAATCGCAAAAGATAAAATAAGTGCAAGTGAAAAGTTTCATACAGACTTAGAAGAACACATTAAAAACTTACTTAATATTTATGAAATACACTGTCCAGTTTAAAATCTATGAAAATAAAATTACTATTTTAAAAATATTCAACAAAAATAAGCCAAAAGAAGATGGATGTAAGGTCGATGATTTTGCCCGCTAGTAAGCAACAGAGCGCATCTGCCTAATGATATGGTCTGCGTCCTCGCCGAGGTGCTGCTGGGCTAGGGTGTAGAGAAGTTGCTCCTCTTTCATGTTGTGCTGTTGCATAAGTATCATGAGTGTTTCGGAGAGTGAAAAAAAAGCATCTTTGTCCATGCTCTCAACTGCTTTGCGCATCTTTGAGAGGAGTGTCCGCATCTGTTCATGCTCCATCTCCATCGCTTTTGTTGCGCCGAGTGCGGCACTGTTCGCCTGCCCAAGCATAGGAAAAAGAACTATCTCTTCCATGCTAAAGTGATTTGCGAGGTCGTTGGAGAAGCTCTCGTACAACCGCTCTGCATCACTGCTCTTTGTCGCAACGGCATCTTCCATCGCTGCAAATGCCTCATCGCATGCTCTATGGTCGTTTGTCAAAAACTCTTTTATGTCGGACATTAGTACTTTATCCCCGTAACGCTTCTAATCTTCTCAATCGTTGGGAGTGCGGCTTCTCTTGCTTTTGTAGCACCTGCTTGCAAAATCTCTCTTACCTCGTCTTGATGCGCTTGGAAATACTCTCTGCTTTGTCTAAAATCTCTAAAATACTCCCACATAACTTCAGCTAGATAGACTTTGAAGTGTCCATGTCCCTCGCCGCCGCTCTTGTAGCGCTCTTGAAGCGCCATGAGGTTTTCGCCCTCTAAAAAGAGTTTTGCCATGTTGTAAACATTGCAGGTTTCAAACTCTTTTGGCTCTTCCATCGCTACATTCTCTGTAACGATTTTTTTGATGGTTTTGAGCTGTGATTTCTCTTCTCCAAAGATATTGACTGTATTGCCGTAGCTCTTAGACATCTTTTGCCCATCAATGCCAGGGACGGTTTGAACCTCTTCTTGGACTTTGAACTGTGGAATAGTGAGGATATCGCCGTACTGGTTGTTAAACTTTATGGCGATATCTCTTGCTATCTCGACATGCTGAATCTGGTCTTTTCCGACAGGAACGACCTCTGAACCAAAGAGCAGGATGTCTGCTGACATCAAAACAGGGTAGGAGAAGAGTGAGTGGTTTGTCGCAAACCCTTTTGCGGTTTTGTCTTTGTAGCTGTGCGCTCGCTCTAAAAGTCCCATCGGTGTAAAAGAGGAGAGAACCCAGTAGAGTTCAAGTACCTCTTTAACATCGGATTGCACCCAAAAAACAGACTTTTGCGGGTCGATACCCAGTGCTAAAAAGTCGGTTGCACACTGCATCGTAAGCTCTGCTAGCCTTTTGCCATCGCTTAGAGTTGTCTGTGCGTGGTAGGAAGCTATGAACGCAAAGGTTTGATTTTGTGCTTGCGCTTCTACCATCTGCTTGATAGACCCAAAATAGTTTCCTATGTGCAAATCCCCAGATGGCTGAATCCCTGTTAAAACTCTCATTATATAACTCCAAAAAATCCTCAATATTATCTGAGTATTATACTTTTTTTTAACTTTATTTCGCTACCATAGGGGTATCTTAGAGATACAAAAAGGATACAAGATGAATGTACAAATTCACGCAAAAGATATTACACTTCATGCCAACACAAGGGCGCATATAGAGGCGGCGGTTGCAGCTTTTAAAAAATACTCACTAGATATTACGACGGTAAATGTCAATCTCAACAAAGAGAAAAAAGGGATTTTGGTAGAGTTTGATATCCATATAGCACATGCACAACCAGTGGTTATCAATCAGGCGGATGACAATTTGGACACTGCTATTGATTTGGCGATAGACAGAGCATCAAAAGCACTTCGCCGACTTCATGACAAAGTGATTTCACATCATGCTACCTCTATAAAAGAGATAGAAGTGGTGAGCGAGTAGCATGTACGATTGGATTTTATGGTTTCATATACTCTCGTTTATCTCGTGGTATGCGGTACTTTTTTATATGCCACGCCTCTTTGTCTATCATGCAGAAAATGCCGATAATGAGGGGTTTGTCAAGGTTGTAAAAGTGATGGAGATGAAGATTTATAAGTACATCGGTATGCCTGCTATGTGGGCAACGCTGCTTAGCGGTTTTTATCTCGCATTTGCGCTTGGGTTTAAAGGTAACGGCTGGTTGCACGCAAAGATTTTGTTTGTTGCGATTTTGGTAGCGTACTTCTTCTCACTTGGATACTTTCGTATGAAGTTTTTAGAAGACAAATGCACAAAAAGCGGTAAATTTTTCCGTGCTTACAATGAAGTGCCGACGATTTTACTGCTTATCATCGTTGCGATGGTTATCATGAAACCGTTTTAACTGATTTTACACACCAAAACGAACTTGTCCGTTTTGGTGGCAGACGCTCTGTGAGTTTTTTACAATAGTTTTTGTTTATGACGCTCTTGAAGTTATGATAACTCCCGCAACGATAAGAGTTAATCCTAAGAGTTTGTAAAAACTAAAACTCTCTCCCAAGAAAAATACAGAATATAAAAACACGATAACAAAAGTAAGTCCCATAAACGGGTAAGCGTAACTAAGCTCAAACTTTGTCATAGCCGCCATCCAACACATAGAAGCCAAAAATGCGCTTATAAATCCGCTAAAGATGAATGGGTCTAAAAAAAGCTTAAACAAAAAAAGCAGCTTTTCCATGCTCTCAGCAGGTAAAGAGCCGTAATTGCCGATGCGCATCTTTATGATAAGCTGTCCGTAAACTGTAAAAAAGATAGTTCCAAAAATATATACATATCCCATGATTACTTACCGTAAAAAGATTTTATTACACTACAGACTGTGTCTCTCTCATCACTGCTTAAGCCAAAATACATCGGAAGTCGCACAAGTCTCTCGCTCTCTTTTGTAGTAAACGCATCAACGCCGCTAAATCTGCCGTATTTTAGCCCCGCAGGTGCGGAGTGTAGAGGTACATAGTGGAAAACCGCTCCGATATCCTCTTTCTTAAACGCATCCAAAAGAGCCGTTCGCTCTTCTAGGTCTTTTACTTTGAAGTAGAACATATGTGCATTTTGAACACAACCCTCAGGCACTGTTGGTAACTCAATAAGACCCTCGTTTTGTAAAAAACTAAGTTTTTCATAGTAACTATTCCATGAGTTGAGGCGATTTTCGTTTATAGCGTCAGCCATCTCAAGTCCACCCCAGAGGTAAGCGGCACTTATGTCGTTTGGCAGATAACTGCTTCCTACATCAACCCATGAGTATTTGTCAACCATGCCACGGAAGAAGAGGCTTCTGTTTGTCCCTTTTTCTCGTATGATTTCGGCTCTTTGGACAAAACTTTCATCATTGATGATAAGAAGTCCTCCCTCGCCAGCACTTGTGTAGTTTTTGGTCTCATGAAAGCTAAATGCGCCAAAATGCCCGATAGTTCCGAGTGCTTTGCCCTTGTAACTGCTCATCATCCCTTGCGCCGCATCTTCAACCACAAACAAGTTGTGTCTTGAAGCTATCTCCATGATGGTGTCCATCTCGCACGCAACGCCCGCATAGTGAACAGGTACGATAACTTTTGTTTTTGCCGTTATGGCTTCTTCTATTTTTGTCTCATCTATATTGAGCGTGTCTGGACGGATATCGACAAATACGATAGTCGCACCTCTTAGCACAAAAGCGTTTGTGGTACTCACAAAAGTATATGAGGGCATGATAACCTCGTCGCCCTCTTGTATGTCAAGCAGAAGTGCCGCCATCTCAAGCGCATGTGTGCAACTTGTAGTGAGAAGTGCTTTTTTGCATCCAAGCCTCTCATCAAACCACTTATGACATCTCTTTGTAAATGCGCCATCTCCAGAGATTTTGTTGCTTTTCATCGCTTCTAAAACATATTGTTCTTCATTGCCTGTAAGTGGTGGTTTGTTAAAGTGTATCATTTTGTTTCCTTAAAACTATTCATATATTTCGTAGCATTGCTGCCTTCGTTAAAAATCAAATCAATTATGCTTACGCCGTGAACAAAGGGTGCGAACAGTTGTTCATATTCACCATAACCGCTATAGCCCATCCACTCTACTTTTATGCCTGCTTCTTCAAACAAGCTCTCTTCAAGATAATCTTTTGCGGCAGGACCGCTTATATAGTGCGTTGCACCTGCATCTTTGCAGATTTGAACCAGCCTTGAAGTTTGCCCTTCTATAAGCGTAAAATCTTCACATTTTGAGATTTTTGTTTTGATACCTAAAACCTCATTTATGGCTACTAGAAACTTGTAGTTTATGACGCTTAAGTGCTCTTCATCGGCAACTTCTTTGTAAAGATTTTCAAAAAGCTCTTTGTACTCTTTAAAATGTTTCGCTTTAGCGTAGTTTTGAACGATTGTCTTAAAATGCTTGCTTGCCCAGAGTTTGTCGCTTACTTTTGTTTCATTTATCTTTTGGTTCATGGACTCAAAACGGCATGGGATGGTTAGCCACTGCACGCCGTTTGGTGTTTTTAGGAGGTTTCTGTTTCGCCAGTCATTTTTTGTGTATTGGACGCAGTCGTAAAGAACGAACTCATCCACCATGTTTATCATGTCAAAATACCCTTTCCACGGGATATAGTTTGATTGTAAAATAGCGACTTTTTTCAATTGATTATCTCATCTATGATGTAGAGCGGTCGGTCTTTTACCTGATCAAAGATTTTGCCAATATAAAGTCCTATAACCCCAAGTATGCCAAAAAGCAGTCCAAATAGAAAAAACATAGAGACCATTAAACTCGTCCATCCCTCAACGCTAAAACCGTAAGTGTAGTGTGCAACTACCAACCCAACGGCAACGAAAAAAGAGAGAGCGGAGACAAAAAGCCCTA
>CAXNED010000085.1:0-5994 GCA_964201385.1 Sulfurimonadaceae bacterium
TAGATAGATTTATGCTCAAACTCATTGTTGATTACAACACAAAAGCAGAGGAGCTTGAGATAGCACGACGTATGTCAAGCGGCAATTTTGAGGAGATAAAGAGCGTTGTGACGCATGAAGATTTGGTGGCGTTAAAGGCGGCAGTAAAAAATGTTCATGTCGATGCGCAGGTTGAGGAGTACATGATAGAGCTTGTCAATGCTACTCGTTACCCCAGCGAATACGGGCTTGATGCCATCAAAGGGTATATCCAGTTTGGTGCTTCTCCACGTGTAAGTATCGATATGTTTAAGGCGGTAAAAGCGATGGCGTTTATGCGTGGCAAAGATTTTGTGACACCTGTGGATGTTGCTTACATCGCAAAAGAGCTTATGCGCCACCGCATCGTTTTAACATACGAGGCAGAGGCGGAGGGTGTGACAACGGATGCGATTATCCAAAAAGTGCTTCAAACCGTTGCGATTCCCTAACTCTGGCATAAGCGCATGAGCAAACTTCAAAAAATCTTGGTTCGTGCAAGACGGCAAGTCTTTAGCGAAATGGTCGGTAACAACCCATCCATCTTTCATGGCGAGGGGTATGACTTTATCGAACTCCGTGAGTACATGGCGGGGGATGATATCCGCCATATCGACTGGAACATCACGGCAAAGATGCAAAAACCCTTTATCAAGATATTTCGTGAAGAGCGAGAGTTAAATGTCGTTTTGGTCTCCATCTTAAACGGAAGTGTCCATTTTGGCTCTCAAAAGTTTAAGCAAGAGAGTATCGCTGAGGTTGCCGCACTTTTGGGCTACTCGACACTCAAAAATGGCGATTTGCTGAGTTCTTACATCTTTACGGACAAGATAGTGGCGCATGAAAAACCCACCAAAAAACTCTTCATGGTGCAAAAAAGTGTTCAAGATATTTTGGAGTTTGATGCGCTTGGAGCGCAGCTTGACTTTAAGTTTATGGCTGAGACTCTTTTTCAAAGACTTAGGAGAAAATCGCTTATTTTGATGATTGGCGATTTTTTTGAGATACCAGATTTGAGGCTTTTGGCGAGAAAACATGAGCTAGTTTGTGTTGTCGTGCGAGACAGACTTGAAGAAAATCCTCCCGAGATGGGTTTTGCTTCACTCCTTGACCCACAAAGCGGAGCGACTTTGGAGGGGGACTTTAACGCTTCTGCCATCAAGGCGTACAGCCAGAGAGTTGCCGCTCATGACCATGCTCTTTTTGAGAGGTTTAGACGTGATGGTATCCGTTTTACAAAAGTATATACAGATGCAAGTGCGAGTGTGGCACTTCGCAGACTTTTTGAGGGGCGATAATGGCACAAGAACAGAGTTACGACATACCGCTTCATGATATAAAAACTATCGTGGAGGTGCAAGAGTACTCTCTTTATACTCTTTTGGGAGTTGGTTTTTTCGCCACGCTTGCGCTTTTTGGGCTTGGGTATCTCCTCTATATCTGGTACAAAAAACGCAACAAGTTTAATCTCAAAAAAGAGCATTTTAGGCTTTTGCACACGCTTGATTTGAGTGATGCCAAAAGTGCGGCGTACGCTATCACGCTTTATGGCGCAACGTTTAGGGATGATAGCCCCAGACATCAAGAGATGTATGAAAACCTTACAAACAGACTGGAAGTTTACAAGTACAAAAAAAGTGTTGCACCCTTTGATGGCGAGACGCTTGGTTATATAGAACTTTACAGGGGGATGATTGATGTTTGATGGACTCTCTTTTGAGTTTCCGCTCCTCTTTTTGCTTCTTTTTCTCTTTGCGATTTGCGCCTTTTTTTGCAAAGAGCGTGCAACATCGCTCTACTTTCCGCATACAAAAGAGTTTTTCAAAAATGCCATCTCTGCTTCAAAAGTACTTTTTTTTCTAAAATGGCTTGGCATTTTGATGATGGTTTTTGCACTGATGTCGCCCATCAAGGAAGAGCCGTATGAGGTTACGCCAAAAGATGGGCTTGAGATTGCGCTCATTTTGGATGCGTCTGAGTCGATGAAAGAGAGAGGATTTGATACAAAAAATGGGTATTTGACACGTTTTGATGTGGTGCAGGAGATAGTGGGCGATTTTATTGGCAAGAGGAAAAGTGACAACATGGGGCTTGTCGTTTTTGGTTCTTACGCTTTTATCGCCTCGCCGCTTACCTATGATGCAGATATTTTGAACAAAATCCTCTCGCAGCTCTCCATCGGCATGGCAGGAAAATACACCGCACTCAACACCTCGCTCGCCCAAGGTGTCAACCTTCTAAAGATGAGCAAATCAAAAACAAAGATAGCTATTTTGCTTACCGATGGACACAGTACACCAGAGATTGACCGTATGCCGCTTGAAGTTGCGCTTGAGATGGTTAAAAAAGAGGGGATTAAGGTTTATCCCATAGGCATAGGAATGCCGCATGAGTATAACAGGGAAGTCCTTTTGCGTATAGCCAATGAGAGCGGCGGTGTGGCATTTGGTGCATCAAGTGCGGCGCAACTTCAAGAGGTGTATAAAAAGATAGATGCGCTTGAAACGTCCGAGATTAAGGGCGAGAGCTTGACGCTTACGCACTACTACTATCAGTTTCCTCTCTTTGTCGCACTTCTTGCTCTTATGTTTTATGTTTACCTCAAAAACAAAAGAGGTTACGCATGACCTTTTTGCATCCAGAGTTTCTCTACTACATGCTACCGCCGCTTTTTTTGCTATTTGCGCTTTTGCTTACCCAAAAAGAGTCTCAAGCAGAGTTTTTTTCCAAAGAGGTCATGGAGAAGCTCCGTGTCAGCGCAAACACACTCACACTCAAAGCCAGAAATGCGCTTTTTTTGCTTGTTGGATTTTTTACCATCATAGCCCTTGCACAGCCTGTTATCAAAGAGGCAAAAGTAGAAGTCAAGGCAAAGAGCGCAGATATAACCATCGCACTTGATATTTCCGACTCCATGTTGGCGCAAGATGTCTATCCAAACCGCCTTGAAGCAGCCAAACAAAAAGCACTTGCTCTTTTAGAAGAGGCGAAAAATGAGCGTATAGGCGTTGTGGCATTTGCAAAAGAGTCCTATCTTGTTTCGCCTCTTAGTTTTGACACAGCGGCGGTTGCTTTTTTGTTGCGTCAGCTTGATACTTCCTCCATAACAGAGAAGGGGACAGACTTTTTATCGGTTTTGGATGTTGTGCAAAAGAGCCAAAAAGAGCAGGAGAAGAAGATTTTGCTTCTCCTAAGTGATGGCGGAGACAGAGATGATTTTTCAGAGGAGATAGCATTTGCAAAGAAGCATGGCATCAGAGTTTTTGTCTTAGGTATAGGAACAAAAAAGGGCGCACCGATTAGACTTCATGATGGGACATTTCTGCAACACAACGGTACGATGATTCTTACAAAACTAAATGACCACATCGCCACGCTTGCCACAAAAACAGGTGGTGTCTATATAGAGCAAACGACCTCATTTGAGGATATCAAGGCGATGTTTGGGGAGATAGTGCGCCAAGACGCAAAAAAAGAGCTTAAAAGCCAAGAGATAGAGAGAACAAAACCTCTATTTTACTACCCTCTAGCCGTGGCGATGCTGCTTTTGCTTATAGCTACAAGTTCTTTTGGCGGAGGAGCAAAATCACTCTTTGTCGCACTTGCTATTCTTGGTTTCCATCAAGAAGCAGATGCAGGAGTGTTTGATTTTATGGAGCTTAGAGAGGCAAAAAAAGCGTATGAAAGCGGTGAGTTTGACAAAGCCGCACAACTCTATGAAACCCACGCCACAAAGAGCCAAAACCCGCAGAGTTACTACAATGCCGCAAACGCCTACTACAAACAAGGCAAGTATAAAGAGGCGGCAGAGACGTACAAAAAAGCGGCG
This sequence comes from Sulfurimonadaceae bacterium, assembly GCA_964201385.1. GTDB lineage: Bacteria > Campylobacterota > Campylobacteria > Campylobacterales > Sulfurimonadaceae > Sulfurimonas. The sequence continues at coordinate 3,848 of CAXNED010000085.1, forward strand.
TTTGAAGACGAGGAGTCAAGAGCCAAAAACCTCTACAATCTCGGCAATGCTTACGCAAAGAGCGGTGATTTGCAAAAAGCTCTTACCTCTTACGAGGAGTCTTTGAAGATAAAAGAGGAGAAAGAGACACAAAAAAATCTCGAAATAGTGAAAGAAGCTCTTCAAAAGCATCAAAAAGAGGAACAAAGTTCAAAAGAGAATGAGCAAAAACAAGAAAAAGAGAAAAAAGAGAGCGATAAAAAAGGTCAAAAAGAGGGCAAAAGCGGCGATAAAGATGAGCCAAAAGATAAAGAGAGCCAAGGCGAACAAAAACCAGAAGATGCCAAAGAGAAAAAAGAAGAAAAAAAAGCCACCGATACAAAAAAAGGTGATGTTCAGGAGCAAAAAAGCGATGATGGCGAGGCAAAAGCCAAAGATGAAAAGGGCATGAGTGAAGCAGAAGAGCGCAAATGGATAGAGATGCTTAACAAAAATGCAAACAGTTACATGTACAAACTAAGCGATGAAACGACACAAAAATCCACTGGCGAAAAACCGTGGTAAAGGGATAATAATGATAAAAATTTTACTCCTATTTTTTACAGCAGCGCAGATACTTCTTGCAGGGGTAAGTGCAAGTGTTGATATTCCAAGCGTTGAAGAGGGCGAACTTGTTACCTACTCTTTGCACATCACTGGCGAGAGCGTGAAGCGACCAGAGATTACAACCATCTGCCAAAGCGACGTTCTCTCCACCTCTTCACAAACAAATATGCAGATAATCAATGGTACGGTAAGTAAAAACTATACCCTAAGCTACAAATTTGCGCCACAAAAAAGCTGCAAAATAGAGAGTTTTGAAGTTGAGGTGGATGGCAAAAAAGAGCGAACAAAAGAGATAGAGATAAGCGTAAAAGCTCCAAGCCAGACAAAAGATGCCAATTTTATGCTTTTGCTTCGAAGCGATAAAAAAGAACTTTACGTTGGCGAGGCGTTTGAACTTACACTTCTTTTTAAGCAAAAAAATGGCTCAAATGCCATAGACAGCAAGTTTGCGCCGCCTGCCATGGATGGTTTTTGGGTGCGGGGGGAGAGTACGCCGCAAAAGTACAAAGAGGATGACTACACCGTTACAAAAGTTGTCTATACGCTTCTTCCTCAAAGGGTCGGCACGCAAAAAATTGGCAGAGCCAAGATACAGATAGCTTCAAGAGATACAAAGATAGATGGTTTTGGAGGGTGGAATCCAACCATAAAATGGAAAAACTACTTCTCAAACGAGCTGGATTTGAGCGTAAAACCACTTCCCGCATGGGTCTCTTTAGTTGGGGATTTTACCATCACGCTCTCTTTAGATAAAACAGAAGTGAGTGCCAACGAGGCACTTGATGCAACCATTGTAGTAAGTGGAAATGGCAATCTTGAAGATATAGAGAGCTTCAAACCACACATCCCAAACGTCGCAGTTTTTGATGAAAAAGTAGCTATAGATGGCAAAAAACTCTCTCAAAAGTTAACCTTTCTAGCCGAGCATGACTTTACGATACCGCCATTTCAGCTCACCTATTTTGATATAAACTCCAAAGAGATAAAAATGATTCGCACACAAGAGATTATCATCAAGGTAAAAAACCAAAAGCCAAAAGAGGAACTTACTATCAAAAAAGCGGAGGAGCTTCAAGAGGAGACCACAACGCTAACTCCACAAGCACAAAGTGACACCACCACCCTCTTTTTTGTCTTCTTTGCGGGACTTGTCGTTGGCGCGGCACTCATGATGCTAAAGAGAGTACCACAACTCAAAAAAGCAAGAAAAAGCTCCATCAAAAACCCAAAAGAGCTTTTGACAAAACTGATAGCGTACAAAGAAGATGCAGAGGTAAAGGGGCTTATCGAGATGTTAGAGAAAAATATCTACACAAACGACAAGGCAGAACTAGACAAAAAAGTGCTTAAAGAGGTTCTAAAAAGGTATAAAATCGATTAGTCAAGAACATCATGAAGCCTGTTCCCAGCTTCTATGTTTTTATGTACCTTCTCCCACTCATCGTTTTTGATATGCTCTTTGAGGATATTGAGCTCATTCTCAAAAAGCTCAATAGCTTCAAGCAAGTTATCTTTGTTTTGTCTAAAGATATCTTCCCACATAAACGCAGAGCTTTTTGCCA
>CAXNED010000086.1:0-5928 GCA_964201385.1 Sulfurimonadaceae bacterium
ATTTAAATGTGATTGTCTAGGTGGCTATAGAGAGAGGGAAACGCCTGGCTCCATTCCGAACCCAGAAGCTAAGCCTCTCATCGCTGATAATACTGATCCTTACAGGGTTGGGAACGTAGGTCGCTGCCTAGTTGATCATTTCTTCTTTACTTCTTATGGACAAACTTCAAGCTTCAAATTTACTTTTCATTTTTATTTTATTACTTACTTTACTTTTATTTGTTTTTTAATCTGCAATTTACTTTACTTTTTATTCGCATAATCTAAAACTTCTTTTTATATACTCCTTTGGAAGAGGGCTTTAGCCCTGCAAAAAGCTTTATTTGCATTGCAATCTTTACTGTAGTAACTTGTGGCGAGCCTGAAGCCTTACTTCCTTTGAAGAGCGTTTATAGGGATTAATTAAGAACTCTTAATCCCTATAAAACATCACGCAACTGTTACAAAATTATGAACTTGGATATTTATAACGATTGTTATTGCTAGAGAAGAGCTATGAGGAGGTTTAAGTTGCAAAAGAGAAGTGTTACTCCTATTTTGCAACTTTAAATTGTGCGATGAGTGCTAGATGGTCGGAGTAGCCTTTTCCTTTATGCTTTTTTACTTTGCCTTGAGATATCTCCCATCTGTATGGTTTCTCTTTTTTGAAGAGATACTCTTTGTCAAATGGAGTTATGCTTTTGTGGATGTAGGAGATATCTTTAGAGTTTAAGAGGGATTGGGAGATTAGGATATTGTCTAAAACCTCTTTTTTGCCTTTGAAGACGTAGGAGTATCTTTTCTCTTCTTCTGTGTCATACCAAAGGTTGTAAAAACTCTCTTTTGCGAATGTTGCTTTTTTGGCTTCAACTCTTTGGTTGATTGTGCCTAATATGTGGTTTATGCCTGTGATGCCATCTGTGTCATTATGGTTTCTTTTTCGCTTAAATTTCTCAAACTCTTCATAGTCGGAGTTGAAATCTCCCAGTACAATCATATTTTTATCAAAACCTATCTCTTTTACTCTTTTTATGAGAGCTTTTGCGGAGATGATGCGCTCGCTCTCCGCTCCTGATTTTGATTTCCAGTGGTTGATGAAGATGTAGAGTTCTCTGCCCTCTATCCTAAATTTGGTCTCAAGAATGTTTCTGTGTTCTAATGTTCTGGTAACGGATAGCTCTTGTGCGTAAACGGGTGCAATTTTGCTTAAGATGGCTACTTTGACAGTTGTGTTTTTTTTGTCGGCTATGGCGTAGTGTTCGTAATAAAGACCGTTTTGCTTGAGAGCAAATCGTAAATCAAGGAGTGCTTGAAGTGATTCTACCTCTTGAAGTGCGATGATGTCTACATCTATCTCTTTGATGACTTGTGCGATATTTTTGAGCTTTATCTTGTAGTTTTGTTGGTTCCAATCTGAGCTGCCATTTGGTATGTACTCATCATATTCATAACCGCTTTTTTCTAAGTCAAAGAGATTTTCTACATTGTAGGTTGCTATTTTCAAGGTTGTGTCTCCAAAAAGTTGTGTCAAAAAAAGGAGTGTTAAGAGTAAAAACTTCATTATAAAATACCGTTTAGTTGGAGTAGGGCATCTGGATTTGGCTCTCTGTCCATAAGTTCTTGAAAGAGTGTATCCATGCTCTTTGCGCCGCCGCCCTTTAAAACGGTCTCAAGGTATTTTTTGGCGGTTGTTGAACCAAATATATCCTCATTTACCACACTAAAAAAGGCATCGGCACTGAGTACTTCCGCCCATTTGTAGCTGTAGTATCCTGCTGCGTATCCGCCTGCAAAGATGTGTGAAAAGCCGTGTTGAAACTTGTTGTACTCTGGTGGTTTTATAAGCGCACTCTCTTGTCTGATGGAGTCAAGAAGCATTTGGAGTTCTTCACCTTGATGGAGTTTTGTGTGGAGCTGAAAGTCGAAGAGCGAAAATTCAAGTTGTCTTAGCATCGACATGGCAGAGAGAAAATTTTTGCTCCGTACGAGTTTTTCTATCATCTCTTGTGGCAGGATTTCGCCTGTTTTGTGGTGTTTTGCAAAGAGTTGAAGCACTTTTGGCTCATACGCAAAATTTTCTAAAAATTGGGATGGAAACTCCACTGCATCCCACTCTACGCCATTGACACCGCTTACGCTGTTTTCATTGACGCTACTTAGCATGTGGTGTAGAGCGTGTCCCATCTCATGAAAGAGTGTAACCACATCATCATGGCGTAAAAGTGACGGACTTTTGCCTTTTGATGGCGGGAAGTTGCAGACAATAACGGCTGAGGCTAACTGCTCTTTGCCTTTTGCATCGAGGTAGTGTGACTGGAAGTTGTTCATCCATGCGCCGCCCTGTTTACCTTTTCTTGCTTCTAGGTCAAGGTAGAGTCTCGCCTTTAGAGTGGCACCTGCGAAAACATCATAAGAGAGTGCTTTTTTGTCCCATAAAACCTCTTTATGCTTTTTAAATGTGATGCCAAAGAGCTTATGCAAAAACTCAAATGTGCCATTTAAAACGCTTTTTTGCTCAAAGTAGGGACGATACTCCTCTTCATCTATGTCGTATTTGGCTTTTTTGAGTATCTCGCTGTAGTAGGCGGTGTCAAAACTTTGCAACTCTTTTTGTGCGATCTCCTGTAGCTCTTCAAGCTCTTTTTTTGCTTGGTTTTGGGAGTTTGTCATGAGCTTTTCTAAGAAGGAGAGAACGCTTTGCTCATTTTTTGCCATTTTGCTCGCAATGGAGTATGCGGCATAGCTCTCAAACCCTAAAAGACGACTCATCTCATCTCTTAGAGCAAGTGTTTCATCTATGATAGCTTCATTTTGCGGCGCTCTGGTGACATAGGCACGGTAGAGTTCCTCTCGGATATGCTCATTTTTGCCATAGGTCATGTAGGCTATGTATGAGGGCATTTGGAGGGTAAATTTGTACTTTGTGATGCCATCTTCTTTAAATTTTGCACTCTCCAAATCGCTTGGCGGTATGCCCTCAACATCTTTTTCATAGGTGATGATGTACTTGTAGTCGTTAGTTGCGTTGAGCAGGTTCTGGCTAAAGTCGTTGGAGAGGCTGCTTTTTTTGATATTAATTTCGCCTAATCTTGCTTTTGTTTTTTCATCCAGATGTGCGCCGCTTAGTTCAAAGCCTAAGATGCTTAGCTCCAAAACTCTTTTTTGTTCTTGGTTTAGCTCCTCATGCGTCAAAATCTCCTTGTACGCCTTGTAAATCTCTATGTTTTGCGAGAGCTTGGTGGAGTACTCGGTGATGATGGGGAGTGCTTTTGCATAGACTTTTTGCGTTTTTGCGCTGTTTTTGACGGAGTTGAGATGTGAGAGTTTGACAAAAAACTGCTCTAAGTGTTCGTCCATCAACTCTAGTGGCTTGACAAAGTTTGCAAAGGTTTTGCCTTTTTTCTTTAAAAGCTTGCTCACTTTTTTATTGTTTTTCTCAATTTTATTATTTAGCTCTTCTATGTAGTTAGCCAAATCAACACTTATATCTAAAAATTTACTCATTATTCATCCTCTTCATCTCGTTTTTGTTTTGTGGCATTGAACTTTTTTATCAAAATATCATCATAGGTATCTGCATATTTAAAAAGCCTCTCTATCGCGATTTTACCCTCTTTGAGTGTCAGTGACGATTCTGTGATAAGGTAGGAGAGATAGATAAAATTTTCATTGATAGAGAAGTGCAGATAGGAGAATTTTTGGTTCTCATCAAGCAGGTAATCGTAAATCTTCTCTATGTTTTCTTGCGGTATAACGCAAAGTTTGGAGTCTGCTATGATGATGCCGTTGTCATAGTAGTTTATCTCGATGCGTGCGGTGTTGTAGTCCACCCTCCATGAGGCTTGTGAGCGTCTGGCAAGGGTGACGTTGACATCAAGAGAAGCCAAAATCTCCTCTAGCAGTTTTGTGCTTCCTGTGGGTTTGTACCCTTTTCTTCTTAGTTTTGCGACTTCAAGTTTTATGCCGCACCTTGGGCAGTAGTCCTCTTTTATCTCTTGTTCGTCGATGAGATTTTTACATGATGGGCATTTGAGAATATTTTTGATTTGAAGCTTTTTGTAGCCTTTGAGTGCTTCATCTATGTAAAAATAGGGGAGGGCAAATCCCAGATTGTTGGAGTCTTGGATGATAAAGGTATTGACACCCACCACCTCGCCATCCACGCTAAGCAGCGGTCCGCCGCTGTTTCCAGGGTTGATGGCGGCGTCAATCTGCACGTACTCCAACTCTCCGTAAATCCTTGAAGCTTTGGAGATGATGCCCTCTGTGGCACTGTAGTTTAGTCCGTAAGGATGCCCGATGGCGATAACTGTATCGCCGTTTTGGATGGTTTTCTTTGAGAGTACAAGCGGATTTTTGGGTGTCTCAAATGCTAAGGCGATAAATGCAAGGTCAAAATAGGCATCATCATAAACGACTTGTGCAATGGAGCGTTTGATGGTTTTTGAGCTGATAACAACCTCTTTGAGACCTGCAACAACATGGGAGTTTGTCACAATCAAATCACCTATGATAAATCCTGTGCCGCTTCCATAGGGGGTCATTATCTGGATGATATTTTCGATGTAGCTCTCAAGAACGATTTGAGTATTCATGGCTATATCTCCTCGTAGTCGAGATTTTTGAGCTGGAGATAAAAACTGTTACAAAACTCATTTAGCGAGGTAAAGTTGAGTTTGTCTCCAAAGGGTTTGAGCATCTTAAAACGGCTCTGGTAAGGGGTGATGATGCTCTCTACTCTTGAGACGATAGCTCTTTTTGCAAAGGTCGTATTTTGTGCATCATAGAGTGGAGTGTAGCCGAGTGCTTTGAAAAAAGCGGGGTTTTGAATCTCTGTAAGCGTATGTAGCAGGTCTCGTGTCACGGGGTGCAGTCCGTAGTTATAGAGCAGGTACATGGCGATGTATTTGTACATTGTCGGGATGATTTGGTTGTAGCGGTTGCTTTTGTACCACCGTATCTTTGAGAGTGATTCTGTTATGAAAACCTCTATCTCTTCATGAGAGGCTCTTTCGGTTGGGTTGAAGGTGTATTTGGCGTTGTAAAAATTTGTCTTAAATGTCTCAAAACTCATCTCTTGAAGTTCAGAGATATGCTCACGCAACTCATCATTTTTTGCCTCTACCGTTAGGTTCTCATCACTAAAATACTCTTGGATTTTTTTGGTTGATTTTTTAAAGATGGAGAATTTTGGTACTAAAAGGTAGTCGATTTTGAAAAGAAGATAGAGTAGTAAAAAGGACTGCATGCCTGCGTTGTCGTTTGATGGAAGTGAGGATATTTTCGTGGTTACTTCATCCATCCACTCGTGCATAAAACGGTACTTTAAAGAGAGTTCTTCTTCGTCCAAAGGGCGTATATGGGCTACATCTTCAAGAGTAACATCTGGAAATTCGCTTTTGATGTACTCTTTGTCAAAGTCTGCATTGAGCGCAATCTCTCTTAGAGGAAAAAAGACCTTTTGCGGGCTCATGGTAATGTTGTCCATGGAGAGTTTAAGTTTGATATGTTCATCGTCGCTAAAGTAGTAGCAGTAGGTAAACTGGTAGTTTCTCTCTAAAATAAGGCGTTTGAGCGCAACATTTGCAGCGTTTTTTTTGACAAGAATCACTTCTGCATGGAGATTTTCTTTGGTTATCGTGCCTTTGATCCTTGCACTGCCTTGGTAAATCTCAAAATGAAGTTTTGCATCCTCTTTTTGAATGATGATATTTTCATTTGCATGCCCAGCGGAGTAGTTTTGAAGCGATTGCAAAAAGTATGTATATGCAGTGATGATATCTTTGGACTCAAAGGCTTCGTAAGATTTGTTGAACAAATCCTCTTCCTCTTCTGCAAGATTTGCATTTGTGCCTCTTCCAAAAGCATGTCTCAATTCTGTTTTTGTCTCAAAAAAATCTAACCAGCCCATGTGCCTCTCTTTTTAAAAAATGTATTATAACTGAGCTT
>CAXNED010000087.1:0-5909 GCA_964201385.1 Sulfurimonadaceae bacterium
TATGTTAGATTTTACAAAATTTATAAAGTACTCAAAACCAGGACCTCGTTATACAAGTTATCCGACAGCGTTGGAGTTTAGCGATACATTTGGTTATGATGAGTACATTCAAAAACTCAAATCTCAAGACCCCGCTCGTCCTCTAAGCCTCTATTTTCACCTCCCTTTTTGTAAAAATGCATGCTATTTTTGCGGTTGTAATGTCGTCTTTACCTCCAAAGAGGACAAGATGGTTCGCTACATCGACTACCTAAAGAGAGAGTTAAAGATACTAGCTTCTTATGTAAACTGCAACCGTGAAGTGATTCAGATGCACTTTGGCGGCGGAACTCCTACTTTTTTCAATGCGCCGCAACTGGAGGAAGTTATAAAAGAGATAAAATCTTTTTTTCCAAATTTTGTAAAAGATGCCGAAATCAGTTGCGAGATTGACCCTCGTCACATAAATGAAGAGCAGATGAGAGTGTTAAGCGAAAACGGTTTTAACCGCGTGAGTTTCGGTTTGCAGGATTTTAACGAAAAAGTTCAAACTGCCGTTCACAGAATCCAGCCATACGCTATCACAAAAGATGCGATGGATTTGGCTAGAAAGTACGGTATGCACTCGGTAAATGTTGACCTTATCTACGGGCTTCCGTTTCAAAATTTAGAGACTTTTAAAGAGACTCTTGAACTCTCCCTCACTCTCAATCCCGACAGATTTGCGGTATTTAACTACGCTCATGTGCCTTGGATGAAAAAAACAATGCGTAAGATTGACGAAACAACGCTTCCATTGCCTGATGAAAAACTTCGTATCATGCAGCATACCATCAGTTTTTTGACCTCTCATGGCTATAAAATGATAGGGATGGACCACTTTGCAAAGCCTGAGGATGAACTTTTTAAGGCGATAGAAAAGGGTGAGCTTCATAGAAATTTTCAAGGCTACACGACCAAAGGCGGTGCTGATTTGGTAGGAGTGGGGCTTACTTCCATCGGCGAGGGTGTGGACTACTATGCACAAAACACAAAAGATATGCGAGAGTATGAAGAGGCTATTGATGCAAACAAACTCCCTTTTGAGAGAGGAATTGTCCTAAGCGAGGATGACCAAATCAGACAATTTGTAATCATGGAGCTTATGAGTAACTTCAAGCTTGATATAAAAAGGTTTGAAAAGCTCTTTAACATTGATTTTAAAACATATTTTGCAGATGCCATTGTTGCTTTAAAACCGTTTGAAGAGGATGAACTCTTAAGCATGAACGATGATTTTATAGAGTGCAGCCAAACAGGAACTCTGCTCATTAGAAATATTGCTATGCCTTTTGATGCTTACATGAAAAAACATGCCACAAACGCAAAAACATTCTCTAAAACGGTTTAATGATGAGTAAAACAGCACAAGAAATTTTCAACTTTTCTGCCACGACAGATGAGTGCATAAAGTGCGGAAAGTGCATCCCCGTTTGTACTATCCACAATGTCAATGCCGATGAAGTTACCTCTCCGCGGGGTTTTTTAGACCTTTTGGGAGCATACCAAAGAGGCAATCTTGAGCTAGACTTAAACGCAAAAGCCATCTTTGAGAGCTGCTTTTTATGTACCGCTTGTGTTGAAGTCTGCCCAAAATCGCTTCCTACTGATATGGTCATAGAGCAAGTTCGTGCCGACATAGGCAAAAAGTTCGGTATCGCATGGTATAAAAAAGCGTTCTTCTTGCTTCTTCGCCACCGCTGGCTTAACGATATAGCATTTAAACTTGGATGGGTGTTTCAGACATGCGGATTTAAGATTCAAGCAGACATCGACTCTATGAGTTCTCGTTTCAATCTGCCGATGTTAAGAGCGGACAGACTTTTACCGAGCCTTAGAAAGACATCATTTTTAAACTCACATGAAGAGAACATCAACAACGGCGGCAAAAGAAAGGTCGCTATATTTATCGGTTGTTTGGGTAACTACAACTATGTAAATGTCGGAAACTCGCTCTTGGAGATACTCGCGCATTTGGGCATAGACGCATTTTTGGCAAAAGACCAAAAGTGTTGTTCTGCACCTGCGTACTTTACGGGTGATTTTGATACAGTTGACTACAACGCAAAGTTCAACATTGAGTATTTTGAGAGTTTTAGCAAAGATGTTGAGGCTATCATAGTTCCAGAAGCTACCTGTTCGGCGATGCTCAAAATCGACTATGAACACTACTTCCACGACCAGCCAGAGTGGAGAGCAAGAGCGGTGGCACTTAAGAGTAAAATTTTTATGGCAACCGAGTGGCTTGAGAAACATACAGAGCTTAGCAAAGCACTTGCCGCAAAGAAAAAAGATACAAAAATAGTCACTTATCATGACCCATGCCACGCAAGAAAAATGCAAGGTATCCACAAAGAGCCACGCAATCTTATCTCGCAAAACTACACTCTTAAAGAGATGAGTGACCCAAACACATGTTGCGGATTTGGCGGTGTGACGATGCAGAGTGAGAAGTACCATCTTGCAAAAGCGGCAGGCATTCCAAAAGCAGATATGATTAAAAAAACGGGTGCGGATGTGGTAAGCTCCGAGTGCAGCGCATGCCGCATGCAGATAAACGCTTCTATGAACTATGTGGATGCACCGCAAATCTTTAAAAACCCAATAGAGCTTATCGCCGAGGCATTAAGAGACTAATGTCGGCTTGGAACAATATATACGAGACATTTAACCCAGTAGCATTTACTGTTTTTATACCAGTGCATTGGTATGGAATCATGTACGTTTTGGCACTCCTTACAGCACTTTATTTGGGAAAATATTTTATCAAAAAAGATAACTTAGACTTTAAAGGCAAAGAGATAGATGCTTACTTTATCTATGTCGAGATAGGCGTTATCTTGGGTGCGAGGCTTGGTTATATCCTCTTTTACGACACCCAAACACTCTACTACCTCTCGCATCCGTGGCAAATTTTCAACCCTTTTTCTAATGGCGAGTTTGTGGGCATAAGAGGCATGAGCTATCACGGTGCAGTTTTGGGCTTTTTGCTAAGTACCTATATGTACTCCAAAAAACACAAAATCGCATTTGGCAAGATTATGGATTTGGTCGCCATCAGCGTGCCGCTTGCATTTGTTTTTGGGCGCATCGGAAACTTTTTAAATCAAGAACTTATCGGAAGAGAGACCGATGTGCCATGGGGCATCTTGGTCAATGGCATTTTGCGTCATCCTTCGCAGCTTTATGAGGCAGTTTTAGAGGGTTTTGGGGTGTTTGCGGTTGTTTATCTCTATAGAAAATATCAGAAATTTAGCGGAGAGTTGATTTTGGTTTACGGTATCAGCTATGGATTTCTCCGTGCCATCGCCGAAATCTGGCGTGCACCCGATGTTCAGATAGGATATGTCTGTTGCAACATGGTAACGCAAGGACAGGTTATGAGTTTGGCTATGAGTGCGGTTGGAGTTGTCGCGTGGGTTTACTTTAAAAAAAGAGCGTTTTAAACTTTTTCTGCATTCTCTTTTGGAGTCGCTGTTTTTGTTCTTCCGTTTTTTCGCTCATCGTTATCTTTTATAACAGAATTTCTCCAGAGGCGGTTGACGAGATAGTATGCGCTTAGTGAGCCAAAAATAGAGTAAAAGGCAGTGCCTACATAGAGCGGAATGAAAATATTACCTATGTTCTGGCTAAACCACTCCAACGACATCTCTACAGGCGTTGTCTCCATTCCAAGAATGAAACTCCCCGTGAGATACTCCATATAGTACATCGGTGGCATTGTCAAAGGGTTGCTAAGCCAGCACATTGAGAGTGCAATAGGTACATTAAAGCGTGTAAAAGGGATAACGGCTACAACAGCTAACATCTGCATTGGCATCGGGATAAAAGCGATAAAGAGCCCTATTAAAACCCCCTTAGAAACCATTCGTCTATTTGGAAAAAGATAGTCTGTAGGGATGTTGTACTTCTGTATAAAGCTTTTTAATTTTTCGCTTGCGCTAATTGTTTTAAAAGTTTTTCTTATCATTGATGGCTCTTAGTTTTTTCAAAAATTATAGCAAAATTAAACCTTGGATTAACATATCTTTGACTATAATCCCTGCCATCAATATATCGTTGTATCGAAGGTATGCGTGGAGCAGTTATTTCTTGATTGGCTAAAAGAGTATGGTTATATCGTTCTTTTTGCTTGGAGTATTTTAGAAGGGGAACTTGGGCTTATAATGGCGGGCATTATGTCTCATACAGGAGATATGTTTTTGCCTTTTGCTATTATAGTTGGCGGATTTGGTGGTTTCGTGGGGGACCAAATCTATTTTTATATAGGACGATTTAACAAAAAATATATTCATAACAAGATTCGATCACAGCGGACTAAATTTGCCTTGGCGCATCTTTTGTTAAAAAAATATGGTTGGCCTATTATATTTGTACAGCGCTACATGTATGGAATGCGTACTGTTATTCCCATGGCGATAGGGATTACAAAATATTCAAGCCGTCAATTTGCGATTATCAACTTTGTAAGCGCTATCGCATGGTCTTCGATTACTATCATTCCTGCTTATTTTTACGGAGATGAACTCTTGGGGTTCATACGATGGGTTAAAGAGCATTGGTATTTTGCGATACCGCTTATAGTGGTAGTTGTTTCGACGCTGCTTTATAATGTAAATAAATTTGAGAAAAATCTTGTGCAAAAGCGTCACGAACGTAGAAATTTAGTAGAAAAATAAAAAAAGTAGGTACACAATGTCATTTGAAAAATTAGGGATTATCAAGCCCATTCTTAGCGCTATAAAAGAGTTGGGCTATGAAAAACCTACAGCTATACAGTTGCGTGCAATTCCTGTTGTTTTGGCAAAAAGCGATATTTTTGCAACAGCGCAGACAGGAACAGGAAAAACGGCAGCATTTGGGCTTCCGATGCTTCAAAGGCTTAGAAAAACAACTGCCGATGAGAAGAGGGCGCTTCGTGGTCTTATCATCTCTCCTACGCGAGAGCTCTCCATCCAGATATACGAAGATTTGCAAAACTATGCTAAAAACATGGAGTTAAATATCGCGGTACTCGTAGGTGGAAAAGATTTGGAGATGCAAAAAAAAGTGCTCAAAGAGGGTATAGATATCGTCATCGCAACACCTGGAAGAGCACTCGAACATGCGCAAAAGGGTTTAGACCTCTCAAACGTGGAGATTTTTGTTCTCGATGAAGCCGATAGAATGCTTGATATGGGCTTTATGAAAGAGATAAGAAAAATCCATCCTCTTTTACCTAAAAGACATCAAACGCTTCTCTTTGCAGCAACATACAGCGACAAAGTACGCAAACTCTCCAAACTTATCCTAACAAAACCAGAGTTCATAGAGACATCCAAAAAGAACTCAACCGTTGATGCTATCAACCAAGTAGCCTATTTGGTCGATACCGACAAGAAAGCACCGCTTTTGGCGTATATCATCGGTTCGAGAAATTTTAGACAGGTTTTGGTCTTTACTAGAACAAAAGCAAGTGCGGATGCGTTAGTGCTTGAGCTTAAAAAAGACGGTCTGTTATGTGGCATTATTCATGGCGACAAAACACAGGCAAACCGCTTAAAAACCCTAAATGAGTTTAAAGAGGGCAAGATAAAGGTCCTTATAGCGACAGACATCGCTTCAAGAGGTCTGGATATAGAGGAACTCCCTTTTGTCATCAACTATGAACTTCCCTCAGTTCCCGAAGACTATGTACACAGAGTAGGGCGAACAGGACGTGCAGGGCGTGATGGTGTGGCTATTAGCTTGATAGATATTTATGAAAAACATGATATCAGAAGTATTGAGAAGGTTATCGGGATGAAAATTCCTCAAGAAACCGTAGCGGGATTTGAGCCAGACCCAACCATCCGCAGAAAAGATCAAGATGAGGTAAAACTCAAAAGTGAACACAAAAAACCAGAGGTAAA
>CAXNED010000088.1:0-5874 GCA_964201385.1 Sulfurimonadaceae bacterium
AAATTTTTCCCGCCACACTGGATAAACTCCTACAACTCTTGGATGGGAGATTTGCGTGACTGGTGTATCTCTCGTCAGCTTTGGTGGGGACATCAAATCCCTGTTTTTTACTGCGGCGATTGTGACCATGAGTGGGCAAGTCTTAAAGATGCAGAAGATGCGTGTCCAAAATGTGCTTCAAAAAACATAGCGCAAGACCCCGATGTGCTTGACACTTGGTTTAGCTCCGCACTCTGGCCTTTCTCGACGCTTGGCTGGGGTAATGGCGATGTTGATATGGATAAACTTTTTAGCTCACAAGATATGAAAGATTTTTATCCAAACTCACTTCTCATCACAGGTTTTGACATCCTCTTTTTCTGGGTAGCTAGAATGATGATGATGGGCGAGAGCTTCATTGGCGAACTGCCGTTTAACCACATCTATCTTCATGCACTCGTTCGTGATGAGCATGGACAAAAGATGTCAAAATCAAAGGGAAATGTTATCGACCCGCTTGACATGGTTGAGAAGTACAGTGCTGACATTCTCCGTTTCACTCTTGCCATCTCTGCGGCGCAAGGGCGTGATATCCGCATGAGTACTGAGAAGCTGGAGCAAAACCGCAACTTTACAAACAAGCTCTACAATGCGGCAAAATTCCTTCAAATGAATGTTGAAACATTCCCTGATTTGAGAGGTTTTTGTGTTGAGAGCGACCTTGGAAGATACATGCTCTCACGCCTCAACATGGCTACACTTGAAGTTCGTACATGTATGGATGATTACAGATTTAACGACGCCGCAACAGTGCTTTACCGCTTTTTATGGAATGAGTTTTGTGACTGGGGGATTGAACTTAGCAAGGCAGACAAAGGTGCGATTGTAGAGCTTGGAGCGATTTTTAAAGAGGCGATGAAGCTTCTGCATCCGTTTATGCCGTTCATCACAGAGTATCTCTACCATGAACTCTCTGGCACGAGTTTAGAGAGCGGTGAGTCAATCATGCTTATGAAGTATCCGTTTAAAACCAAAAAACGAGAGAGGGATGAGGCTAAATTTGAGCTTATCATGGACGCTATCGTCTCTATCCGCCGTGCCAAAGTTCTAGTCGATTTGGCAAACCAAAAGATAGAAAAAGCTTATGTCAAGATGGAGGGCATCTCCCAAATAGAGCAAGAGTCGATGAGACCGTTTATCTCAAGACTTGCAAAAGTGGAAGTTGTAGAGTTTACAGACACTAAAATAGAAAATGCCATAAGCGACATCTCTCAAAAGTGCGAAACCTTTATCCCGACGCAAAGTATCGACCTCGCTCCTATCATCAGCCGTCTCACAAAACAGGATGAAAAACTCCAAAAAGAGATAGACAAAATCGGCGGCATGTTGAATAATGAACGCTTTGTTGCAAATGCGCCAGAGGATGTTTTGGCAAAAAACCGTGAGCTTTTGGCAGACGCACAGGACAAGCAGACAAAAGTAAGAGAGCAGTTACACTCACTGCAAAACTAAAATGAGCAAACTTTTCGAACCCAAACTTTTTACGCTGCTCAAATCAGGCATAAGCAAAGAGCAGCTTGTTACCGATATCTTTGCGGGCATCGTGGTGGGCATCGTTGCTCTTCCTCTCTCCATAGCTTTTGCGGTAGCCTCTGGTGTATCGCCTGAAAAAGGGCTAATTACTGCTATCGTTGCGGGTTTTATCATCTCGTTTTTGGGCGGCAGCAGGGTACAAATCGGCGGTCCGACGGGAGCGTTTATCGTCATCCTCTATGCTATAGTTGAACAGTACGGCGTGGATGGGCTGATGGTCTCTACCATGATGGCAGGGGTTATCCTCATAGTTTTTGGGCTTTTGCGCCTTGGCAATCTTCTCAAATACTTTCCCCATCCGCTTATCGTGGGCTTTACAAGCGGTATTGCGGTGGTTATCTTCTCTACCCAGATAAAAGATGCGCTTGGGCTTCCCATCGACAAACTGCCATCAGAATTTTATGAAAAATGGATGGTTTACTTCTCACACCTAAATGAAGCCAACCTTTATGCCGTGGCAATTACCGCTGCAACCATATTTATTACACTCTACTCCAAACATATCACAACAAAAATCCCAGGTTCTTTTGTCGCCATCATACTTATAACTTTTATCGTTCAAGCCGCAAACATTCCCGTCACAACAATCGAATCTTTTTTTGGCGAGATTCCCAGCAGTTTTAGTTTTGCTATTCCCTCTGTAGAGTTTAGCACGCTCCATATGTACATCGCCCCTGCTCTTACCATCGCTCTTCTTGGCGGCGTGGAGTCTCTTCTCTCGGCAGTTGTTGCAGATGGTATGATAAGCGCAAAACACCGCTCCAACACAGAGCTTATAGCGCAAGGCATAGCCAATGTTGTCACTCCGTTTTTTGGAGGCATTGCCGCAACGGGAGCGATTGCCAGAACTGCCACAAATGTCAAAAACGGCGCACGAACACCCATTGCAGGCATAGTTCATGCACTAACACTGCTTTTTATCATGCTCGTTTTTGCAAGTTACGCAAAACTTATCCCGATGGCTTGTTTGGCAGGAATCTTAATAGTCGTCTCTTACAACATGAGCGAATGGCGCTCTTTTGTCTCTATCTTTAGAGGCTCATCTTTTGACATCATTGTTTTGCTTAGTACTTTTTTGCTCACGGTATTTGTTGATTTGACTGCTGCCATTCAGATAGGCGTTGTGCTCTCTTCACTTCTTTTTATGAAGCGCATGGCAGATATCGGTATCAGTGCTCCAACTCGTGTGGATAGTGATGTTTTAGAAGATTACTCTGATGTACCAGAGGGCATAAGTATCTACGAGATAAGCGGTCCACTCTTTTTTGCCTCCGCAAAGCAGTACTCAGAGGTAATCAAAGACATAGGATTTAAAAGCCAAATCCTCATCATCCGTATGCGCCACGTCCCCTTTGTCGATGCCACGGCTCTGCATAACTTTTCAGAGATGATAAAAATCTTGCAGCATGCAGGAGTAAAGATAGTCCTCTCAGGAGTTCAAGAGAGTGTCTTTAGAGACCTTTACAAAGGAGGGGTTGTCTTATTGGTGGGAAGAGAAAATATCCTCAGCTCTTTTGCCAAGGCACTTGGTTACGCAAAAGAACTTTTTAAAAGCTCTTCAGAAGGCTCTCCAAGATAGTATCCTTGCGAGTATTCAATGCCAAGTTCTTTCACTTTAGCTTGAACCTCTGCACTGTGAACAAACTCTGCTATGATTTTTATATTGCTTTTTTTACATAAAAGCACAACTGCTTCCACAATAACGAGACTTTTTTTATCCTCAAGAATATTTTTGATAAAAGAGCCGTCAATCTTCAGATAATCAGGTGAAAACTCTAAAAGTCTTGAAAAGTTGGAACTATGACTTCCAAAATCATCAATAGCTATTTTAAACCCATGCCGTCTTAAGGAATTAAGTTGATTCATTATCTCAGGGGTATCTAGCGTGTCTATATCTTCTAATATCTCAAGCACTACCCTTGATGGCGTGATGCCATATTTTTTTGCATTTTTAAGTAAAAACTCTTCCAAAAAGTTGAGATAGAGGTCTGTGTTTGTGATGTTTATAGAAAACTCAAGTTCATTTTCGCTAAACATCTTAAAGCTCTGCGTAATCACAGTCTTTGTTACAAGAGAGAGTGTTCCTGTAAGTTTAGAAGCCTCCATAAATCGTATAGGCGGAGTAAGAATACCATTGTCACAAATCCTGATAAGACACTCATACTTCTCTACTTTGCCAGTTGCATTATTGATAATTGGCTGATAGTAAGTAAGAAGATGTTCCCCTTCAAACGCCTCTTTAATCTTGTTTATCCAATAAACATTTTCCTGCTGTTTTTTGATAAAAGCAGAACTTGCATCATAAATCTTAAACGATGCGCGCTTATGCTCCCTAAGCTCTTCGATTGCCGTTCTTGCTTGATTGAGTATCTCACTTCCGCCGCCTATTGCTATACCAACACTTATGGAGACTTTTATAGTGATATCTTTGGCTAGCTCTATCTCAGTTTGGTCAAAAAAAGAGATCATAGAACTTGCCGCATCACTAAGTCTTTGCAAGCTCATCATCTCTAAACAGACGATGGCAAACTCATCTGAATTTATACGAAAAAGCATAGAGGTATATGGTTTTGCCAGCGATAGTAGCTCTGCAATGCGTACAAGTACTCTGTCTCCCGCCTCAAATCCGTAGTTATTGTTAATATTATTAAAATTATCAATGTCCACCAAAAATAGATTTGCATGTTTAACATGTCGCAAATAATCAATCAAAGCAAATCTGTTTGCAACATTGGTCAAAGAGTCACACTGTAGGTCTTGCATCATTTAGTCCTGCTTTACAACGATATATTCTACTGGTTTTATAGCTCTGTACTTTGGCATACTCATCCCTAGAGTTGCATTCACATACGTTGGGTCGGCTATGACAAATTTTTTGGATTTTACACTCACGCTATCTCCCTCAAGTGGAATATAAAGCGCTGTTGCCATATGGTCTTTATATTTCACTCCCACAACATTGATACCAAAAAACTCTTTGACGAGAGAAGAAAAAAGAACCGCTCTATCTTCACAATCCGATTTATCATAGTAGAGCGTCTCTTGTGCAAACATCACCTTTTCCCGTGAAAACTGCTCATTGTCTTGCTGATAAACAAAAGCATTTTGGACAAAATGGAGCATAAAATTGATAGCTTCACTCGCTTTTTTTCCGCTGATATGCTCTTTAAAAGCAATACTCAAATCACTTAATGTGCTTTTTTCAAGCGGTGCGTTAAAAAAGGTTTCATAATCTGCTTGCGGGTACGATGCCATAAAGTCTATAAGATTTTTGTTGTAAGCAAAAGGGATGCTATAACTCTTTCCTTGCAAAGAGAATTGAAGCAGTTTTTGTTGTCTGTTTAGCACAAAATTTGGGAGTTTTTCCAAAGAGAGGTTGAGTTCCTTTGTCGCATTTGGATACTCCTGCTCATAAGAAAAAACTCGCCCCGCGCCACCTTTTGCATAGTTGGCGACAACATAGTAGTTTTTGTTTGCAAAACTGTATCTTGGTGTAGCGTAGATGGTTTTTTGCGCATAGTGCATCAAAACTGTGTGCCCATTTGCTATGCCGATTTTAACCGCATATCCAAGCTTGTTAAGCAAAAACCAACTTAAGAGATTTGCATTATCTGGATTTGATGTTGCCATTTGCGAGATTTTTGTCACTAAAAGATAAAGACCCCAATCATTGAGTTCCATCTCCCCAGCCACCCCTTGAATCTCAGCAACCAGCGTCTCATACTCGCTTGAAGCCGCGGTGGCAAAAAAGTTCGTTATGCCGCTCTGATTTTGCGGATTGAAGTTACTTTTTTTAAGGCTCTCAGAGATATCAAACGCCATTTTTGTCCCAAAGAAATCAAATGAGAGTGCTTTTTGTTTGATGATTTGTGGTTTTATCTCAGCGACAACAGAGTTGTTTGCATCTTCTTTGATTTGAATATATACTTTTGGGCCAACAGGATTTTGTTCTTGAGGCGCTGCAGGGGTAATTTCTAAAGGTTTTGGTTCTTCATAAAGAGGCGTGGGCTTTTGCTCACTAAATGCCTTCCACTCCCCTTTGAGATATTTTTCAAAGGCATTATCTCGTTCATCTTTATAGCTTTTAAAAGCTTCTACCTGAACTTTTTTAAAATCCTTAAAACTCTGCTGTGCATAAAGCGGTGTAAATGCTAGCAGAAGCCAGAGACTAAAACGGCCACACAGACTGAATAATTTTTGTTCCCCAACCCTGTTCTGTCGCACGCTCCACATCTCCTTGTGTTTTATAAAGAATCTTCGCCTCACTCATTTGTGAAGAGTTGATTGTATTGCTCTGGTCGA
>CAXNED010000089.1:0-5871 GCA_964201385.1 Sulfurimonadaceae bacterium
GAGCGTATTATGAGTGAAGCCGAGATGAAGGCACTTGCAGAACAAGAGTACAAAAAAGTACAAGATGGTACATCTGAAACACTAAGCTCTTCAGAGGGAAGCGCTGGAATGGGGCTTGCAGGAACTATTTTAGCGGTAGCCGCAGGTTCTCTTTTGGGAAATATGATAGGCAATGCTCTTATGAACAATAAAAACTTTTCCCAAAGAGCTTCAACAGTCAATCAAAGTGCGTACAACCGCTCTGCTTCTGGAGCATCAAGTGCGGCGTCCTCTACAAAAAAAAGCTATTTTGGCGGCTCAACACCAGCCTCAACTCCATCTTCCTCTTCGTCTAGCAGCACAACAAACGGTGGTTAATAAAATGGTTCAATTACAACATATAAAAGCTCTCAACGGTGCTCAACTAGAAGAGCTTGGGTTTACTTGGCATACAGATAGCGACAACACTACCTACATAAGCGATTCATTGGTGCAAGTGACGCACAGCGAGGCAGAGGCTTACTACGAAGCAGCAAATGAGATTTACGACATGTACGTTGAGGCGGCTACTCACGTCATAGACAACAACCTCTTTTTTGAGCTTGGCATCCCTTTTAATCTCATTGATGCCATCAAAAAAAGCTGGGAAAACGATGTTCACTGGCATATCTATGGCAGATTTGATTTTGCAGGCGGGATTGATGGCAAGCCCATAAAACTCTTAGAGTTCAACGCCGATACACCAACTTCCCTCTTTGAAACTGCTCTGCTTCAATGGGGACTATTAAAAGCCAACAACATGGATGAAAATGAGCAGTTTAACAACGTCTATGAAGCGATTCAAAATAATTTCAGACGTCTTATAACGCTCTTTGAGGATACAGAACTTTTTGATGAGCGATACGATGGGTGGAAGATACTCTTCTCAAGCATCCACGGCAATGACGAAGAAGAAGCAACAACAAAACTTTTACGTCAGATGGCGACTGATGCGGGATTTAACACTGGTTTTGAATATCTGGGCGATGTGCGCTTTGATGAAGAGGGCATCTACGATAGAGACGACAATGCCTATGAATACTGGTTTAAACTCTATCCATGGGAAGATATAGCAACAGATGAGCCAGAACTTGCAACGATGCTCACCAACATTATGCAAAATCAAAATGCAATCATCTTAAACCCTGCATACACTCTTCTCTTCCAATCCAAAGGGATGCTTAAGATTCTACACGACCTTTTCCCTGATTCGCCTTATCTGCTTAAAACATCTTTTGAGCCGCTCAAAGGAGTTAAGCATGTTGCAAAACCTATGTTTGGCAGAGAAGGGGCAAATGTTGCTATTTTTGGAAGCGATGGCGCGCTTTTTGAGGAGCAAGAGGGAGTTTATGGCAATCATAAAAAAGTGTATCAAGAGTACGCCGAACTTCCAAAAGACAAAGAGGGAGCAAAATATCAAGCTGGGGTTTTCTTTGCGTATGAAGCGTGCGGACTTGGTTTTAGAAAAGGTGGAGAGATTTTAAACAATATGAGCAAATTTGTAGGGCATATTCTAGTTTAAGAACAGCCCCTTGCATTTCTCTTTTTATTTGCCCTCTTTAAGCTTTTGCTTGAGGATGATTTTGCCTGCTTCTACCCCTGGTTGGTCGTAAGCGTTGATGTACATAAACTCCGCACATACAGATGTTAAAAGCTCATACTCATACATAAGCGATGCGATACTGCGCTCATTTACGCTGTCTATCGTCATCACATCACACGGAATATCGCCTAAATTTTGTATAGATTCTATGGTAGCGTCTGCTTGTTTGTTTATAAGTGCTGAGAACTCTATCTCATCTATATAATCCAACTCTTCAAGACCTTGAAGAGCTATTTTTGGGATTTTCAAATCACTTGCAAAATCCTCTACTTTGATAACCGTAACAGTTTTGTCACGTCTGCCTTCGACTATAAGCTGTAAAAAGGAGTGCTGATCAATGGGTCCGATGATACCAATAGGAGTAAGCCCCTGTCTTGTAGTGTTGCGGTCTACTTTACCTAAACTCTCTCCCCAAAGCTGAATGTACCACTTGTTAAAACCCTCAAGTCTTGATGAGTAAGAAAAAACAACATTGATGTTGAAACTATCTTTGCACTCTACAAAAAAACGAGCTTTTTTAAGCACTCTTATGTATGCCTCTTTTTGCTCAAAAAAGGAGTTATAAACCTTTTTTGTACCATCTAAAAGCTCATCGATATCTATACCGACAATTGCCAAAGGAAGAAGCCCCACAGCACTAAAAACAGAGAATCTTCCGCCGACATTTTTTGGTATCTCAAAATTTCTAAGCCCGTTGGAAATAGCATATTGGTTCAGTTTCGAATCACTCTCTGTTACAACTACCGTGTTGTGTTCGTCGCACTTTACTAAAGAGTTTATGTACTTAAAAATCGAAACTGTCTCTATCGTCGTTCCGGATTTGGATATGATGATAAAGAGCGTATCTTGCAAATCTTCAACTCTTTTGAGTTTTGATTTTATATCTATCGGGTCTGTGGTTTCAAGAAAAAAGAGCTTTTTGCTCAAATTTTTAGAGTGTTTTAAAAATTTATAAATTGCATATGTACCAAGTGTGCTGCCTCCTATCCCAATAACAACGATATTGCTTTGCGTAACTTTTGAAGCATACTCTTTAAAAGCAGAGGTATCTTGATGGACGAGGTTGTAGTAACCTATAGAATCCCTCTGCGCGGCTATGTGATTGAAAACATCTTCATCTGAAATTGTCGGAATAAAGTTATGTTGATAGTGCATGACTACTCTTTGTTTTTGTTATAAAAAAAGTTTGTCGCTTGGACAAATCCATCTACGCTTCCACAGTCAAATCTCTTGCCCTTAAACTTGTAAGCGATGACTTTGCCTTGTTTTGCTTGTTCTAAAAGAGCATCTGTTATCTGAATCTCTCCACCTTTTCCTGGCTTTGTCTCTCTAATGATGTCAAAAATATCTGGCGTTAAGATATAACGTCCTATGATGGCAAGATTTGAAGGTGCATCTTTAGATTCTGGCTTTTCAACCATATGCGTAACACGCATCACATCATCTGCGATAAACGTACCCGCTACCACACCGTACTTATTTGTATCTTCAAGAGGCACTTCTTCAACAGCCACAATAGAACACTGATATTTTTCATATAGTTTTACCATTTGCGTTAAAACAGATTCGCCGTTGTTGTCACACAAGTCATCTGCCAAAACAACCGCAAAGGGCTCATCTCCTATAAGCGTTTGTCCTGTCAAAATAGCATGACCCAAACCTTTCATCTCGACTTGTCTAGTGTAACTGATAGTACAATTTTTAACAATGTCGCGTATCTCTTTCATGAGTATCTCTTTAGAAGTTCCATCTATCTGATGCTCAAGCTCATAAGAGCGGTCAAAGTGGTCTTCAATCGCACGTTTTCCACGACCTGTAACTATCGCCATAGTGCTTATGCCTGCTTCTCTAGCTTCTTCTACACCGTACTGTAAAAGCGGTTTTGTTAAAATCGGAAGCATCTCTTTTGGGATAGCTTTTGTTGCTGGAAGAAATCTTGTTCCGTAACCCGCTGCAGGGAAAAGACATTTTCTTATTTTTGTGTTATTTTGTGGCATTCTAAACCTTTAAATTTTTAACTTATATACTTTTGCTTGAGGGGTTAAAATAACCTCTTCAAACAACATTTTATCATACTCTTCCAAAACTGCTAACTGAATATAGAGCGAATTGTAAGCTTTTTCATCAAGAACTAAAAAAGTGTTGTAATTTGACATATAAACTACACTTACATCACCCACAGGATTTGCCATCTGCATACTTTTTGTCAGCTTCATATTTTTGTCATACGCGGTCTGAACGAACCTCTTTACTGCCACTTTTTGAGCCCCAATACTAAGCGTTGCGCTCTGCAAATCAAACACGATTCCCTGATCAAGATTGATGCTATTTCCCTCTTGTTTAAAAGATTTTGTCACATAGAAAAAAGAGTTTTTTTTCATCTCGCCGCTCATTAGGTCTATGTTAGAAAACATCTCCACTGTTGGGTAGATATCCATCATTCTTGCAGGAAGATAAAAGTAGATATCTCTTGTTTTTTTTGGAAGTTTTATCTCTGTTTGAAGTGAGAGCAAAAAGTCATTTGTATCGCTAAAGCCATACTCTTTTGTCATCTGCTCTATGTTGGAGAAAAGTGTGATGTTTTTATCTTTGATAAGCTCTTTGTTCTCTTTTGCAAATACAAATGTCTTCTCAGTGTACTCAACATCTGCTCTTGCCATCTTTGCAGCAACATCTTGAGGATTTGTAAGCATAAAACTTACAGGAAAATTGACATTCCCGTCATGCTTACCACCATCAATCAGTGTCTTGACATCGCTGTAGTAACGAATCGGGTACCCATAATCCCACCATGCGACAACATAATCCTCTCTTTTTGCTTCCGTATGAAGCTTCTCTAAAACCTTTACCTCATCCGCTTGAAAAACAGTCGGAACTTTGTAGTTTTGGATATGCATGATATTTGGGACTAAAGCCAGAAGCGTAAGAAGCAGCGGTGCCAAAAACTTGAGCCTTGGCGTTGGCATAAACTGAGCACTCTGCGTGATAAGAAATGCAACCCCGAACGCTAAAACAGGAACTGCATAGATAGTAAAGCGCAGTCCCCCGACATAAGCTAAGAAACCAAGCCCTATGAGCGGAAGAGCAAAGAGCATCACTCGGTGCTTATACGCCAGATAGATAAATCCTCCAACAGAGAGAACAAAGGTCACGACATGCCCGCTTATCCTATTTGCGAAAGTCTCAAAAGGGATATGCCCAGCTTCCCGCACGGTCTGCATCACAGCATAGAAGTGAAGCTTTAAACCCTCATCCCCAATGCTCACTGCATCTTTAAAAACATATATTTTTAGAAGATGTAAGATAGGGTCAAATCCACCTGAAGCAAAAAAGAGAACAACCGCCACACCAAGCAGTGCATAAACATATTTTTCAAGCTTCTTCTGTTTATAGAGTGCAAAAACAGCTAGAACAAGCAAAAGACGTACATACCCCTCTAGCCCTATCATCGCAAACATCATGATGGCTAGAAGCTTATAGTTGTAGAGATTTTTTCTCTCCCAAACAAGTGTATAGAAGAGTATAAGCCCAAAAAATGCAAACTCCAAAGAGTAACTCTGAGGGTACCACCAACGATAAACCAAAATGTCTAATGCCGTGATAAGAAGATACTTATCTTCATGTGTTCTAATCGCCCAGATAATCGACCAGAGAAGGAACATTGGAAGTACGATGTTAAGCATATCGGTATCATAGTAGCCTATCATCGTACGGTTGTAGTAGCTATGCGTAACGCTTGCCAAAAGTGCCGCGATAAAGCCCATCTCCAAGTTATCAAGATTTTTTGCGATAAGGATGATGGGTATAACGATAAGCGAACTAAGCACAGCTGGCATAAAGAAGATGATGCTCTCAAAAGAGAAAGGGAGTATAAACGCAAAAAATGCAGTTAGTTGCGAAGCGGCACTCTCAATGGCGGAGAGATCATTTTCTTGATGTACCCCACTTAAGATATCTCTTGCACCCTCTGCAAAGTAGTAACCGTCATTTGTGTTAATCATAAACTGAGAGTTGTAGTAAAAAGGCTCATACCCGCTAAATTGGTAGAACCAAATCATTCTTAGGGCGATAGAAAATGCAAACGCCAGTGCAATGTAAATAAGTGTTACTTTTGTCTCTTTCGTTAATGCGCCCATGATTACTCCCTACTCTATTTCGTTATAAAGACTATCTCTCTCTACGGGCATAAAACCGCTGTTTTTTATAAGTGCTCTAAAATCTTCAAGTTTGATACCATTTGCGCTCTTTGC
>CAXNED010000090.1:0-5867 GCA_964201385.1 Sulfurimonadaceae bacterium
AGCGTTGCATCGCTCGGCACCTCGCCGTCTATCCAGATATTTGCGGCTAGCTCTGCATGTGAGATAATTTTATCTTTTTGCGATAAAAAATACTCAATTATTTCAAAATCTTTTTTGGATAATTTTATTTTTTCGCCCTCTTTAACAAGTGTGTGAGTCAGTTTGTCAAGATAACTCGTAGCGTCTATAACGATATGTGCAGAGTTTAGATTGTGCGTTTTTATAAGATAGTTTATTCTTGCGTCGAGTTCTATGAGGTCAAAGGGTTTTTTTAGATAATCATCACACCCCAAATCAAACCCTTTTTTTAAATCAACGGCAGAATCAAGCGAAGTGATAAAGATAGTCGGGATGTTGATATACTGCTCCCTTAAAAGTTTTAAGAGTTCAAAGCCGTTTAAAAGCGGCACATTGACATCAAAAAGCATAAAATCATACCGCTTCTTCATTATCTTCTCATACGCCTCTTCACCGTCGTAAGCACATGAAACCAAGTAGCCTTTTTCGCTTAAATGCTCACAAAGTATCTCTGATAGAATAACATCGTCTTCTAGTAGTAAAATGTTCATTTGAGTATTTTAGTTGTATTTTTATAAATCATCTTGGCATTTTTTAATGCCTATGATTGTTATCGTCTCTTTTATCGCATCAACTCTATAAACAATCGTATAACCTTTGAAGATTAAATCTCTTACGTTTTCATCTTGAAAATAGATTGATTGCCGAAATTTAAAAGGCATGTTTACTAAATCTTCAATTTTCTCTTTGACTTCTTTTTTAAATTGATTCGCTCTGTTTCTACTCTCAAGTGAAATATAATCCCATATTTGATTAAAAGAATTTATAAACTTTGGTTGATAGATAATTTTCATTAATCAGCTTTAGAATGTTTTTCTATTTGTTCCCATACATCATTATGAGACAATAGTTTAACTTCGCCGCTCTCAATCTCATCAAGTGCGTTTTGAAAATATGCTTTATCATCTTGGAAGTTTTGAGAACTCAGATAGCTCTCTTTTTTATACAGGATTTTATTTAGTGCAAGTTTCAACTCATCTTGAATGTTAATGCCCCTTTTAACTATCTCATTATATAAACTATCTTCAACTTGAAACTGTATAGTTTGCATAAAAATCCTTTTGATATAAACTTTATAAAATTATAGCATTGTTTTACTTTTCGATAAGCTCAACAGGCTTCTTCAAAGAGTACAAAACGGGGATGATGAGCAGTGTTAAAATAGCCGAAGTGACGATGCCGCCTATCATCGGTGCGGCTATGCGCTGCATAACTTCACTTCCTACGCCGCTGATGTACATGATGGGCAAAAGAGAGCCAAGGATGGCAAAAACCGTCATCAGTTTTGGTCTCAGTCTCCCTGCCGAGCCGTGTATAATCGCCTCTTCATGTGAGAGAGTTTTATCTTTTATCGCCTCTTCAAGATAGATAACCATAACAATCGCCGTCTCTGCGGCAATGCCAAGCAGTGCCAAAAATCCCACGACAACGGCAACCGAGAGGTTAAATCCGAGATAGTCGATATAGAGCAGTCCGCCAAGGACGGCAAATGGCAAAGTCAAAAAAACTATAAGCGAATTTGTCATATCTTTAAGCGCAAAATAGATGAGTATAAAGACAGTGATAACGACTACGGGAACGATAAAACTAAGTCTTGCTTTGGCAGATTCTAGGTACTCGCTCTGCCCCGCAAACTCATAGTAGTACCCTTTTGGAAGTTCAACATCTTGCAAAAGAGTTTTCGCTTCATTTTTGTACTCATCCACGCTCACTCCGCTCTTTGGCGTGATGTAAACAAACGAGACTTTCATCCCTTTTTCGCTCTTTATAACACTCGCACCCTCTGCGTATTTTACATCTGCAAACATGCTAAGAGGTAAAAATCCAAAAGATGTTTTTACTTTTAACTCTCTGATTTTATCTATATCATCTCTTTGGTCTGAGTTTACTCTCATGGAGATAGGATGGCGTTTCAGTCCATCAACAAAAACGCCCACGCCAAGCCCTCCGACACCAAAGGAGAGAGTGTTAAGGATATCTTCTTTTGAGAGACCGTATCTTGAGAGAGCGTCTTGTTTTATCTCTATGTCAAGAAAATAGCCGCTGTTTGACTTGTCGGCAGATACGCTAAGCGTGGTCTGCATAGTTTTTAGTTTTTGCTCCATCTTTGAAGAGATTTCTTCTAAGATTTTGTTGTCATCCCCGTAGAGTTTTATGCCAAGAGGGGTGCGGATACCTGTTAGAAGCATATCTATTCTCCCTCGTATGGGGTAAGTCCAAGAGTTAATCAGCCCTTTTACCCTAAGTGCGTTCTCCATCTCCTGCATCAGTTTTTCATAGCTCATGCCCTCTCTCCAAAGAGATTCGTCTTTAAAGGTTATGATGGTCTCTATCATGGCAAGAGGAGCGGGGTCTGTTGCTGTGTTGGCACGCCCTGCTTTTGCAAAAACGGTATCGACCTCTGGAAAACTTTTGATGATTTTGTTTGTCTCTGCACTAATCTCTTTAGCCAAATCGATGCTCAAGCCATAAGGAGTAACGGGCATATACATAAAATCCTGCTCGTTCAACTGCGGCATAAACTCCCATTTTTGCGCATTGTAGAGCGGGTACATGTACGCTACTGCCATGACAGAGAGAACAATGACGAAGTACTTTAATTTCAAAAAGAGTTTCAAAACAGGGGTATAAAAAAATGTAAAAAATCGGTTGATGTAGTTGTTTTCCTCTTTTTTAATCTCGCCTCTGATGAAAAGCACCATTAAAACTGGCACAAGCGTAATGGAGAGCAGTGCGCCGACAAGCATCGCAAATGTTTTAGTATATGCCAGAGGCGAAAAGAGTTTTGCTTCTTGCCCCTCTAACGCAAAAATTGGCAAAAATGAGATAACTATAAGCATGAGAGCAAAAAATATTGGACGACCGACCTGCTTTGAAGAGTCTATGATGATCTCAACCCTGCTCTTTGAGCCGTCACTTTTGCTGAGATGTTTATGAGCATTTTCAACCATTACAATCGAAGCGTCCACCATCGCGCCTATGGCTATGGCGATACCTCCTAAACTCATAATATTTGAGCCTACATGAAAGAGCGTCATAAGCCAAAAACTAAGTAAAACCGTCAAAGGAAGTATGATAACGACGACCAATGCACTTCTAAAATGAAACAAGAAAAGAGCCGTAATGATGATAACGATGATGGACTCTTCTAGCAATGTAGTTTTGAGCGTATTTATAGCTCTGTCTATCAGCTTGCTTCTGTCATAAACGGTAACTATCTCTACATCTTCATTTTTAAGCGACTCGATTTTGGCTTTGATTTTTTGAATCACCTCATAAGTATTCTCTTTATATCGCACCAAAACAATGCCGCCGACAACCTCTCCCTCTCCGTTAAACTCAGCGATACCTCGTCTTGATTCAGGCACTAAAGCAACTTCACCTATATCACTCAGTTTTATGGGCGTTACGCCGCTTACTTTGAGTGTTATATTTTCGATATCCGCTGTGCTTGAAGCATATCCACGAGCCTGAATGATATTTTCATAGCCGTTTTGCAGAAGTACGCCGCCGCCTATATCTTGGTTGTTTTTCTTAAGCGCATCGGTTATTTCGCTTATGCCGATGTTGTACTTTACCATCTTATCTTGGTCTAAAAGAAGCTGATAATTTTTTACAAATCCGCCCACTGCCGCCACTTCACTCACACCGTCAACGCCCAGCAGTCCGTATTTTAAGTAGTAATCCTGATAATCCCTCAACTCTTGAAGATTAAGTTTATTTGATTTTAAAACATACTGATAAGCCCAGCCCACGCCTGTTGCATCGGGTCCCATGCTTACTTTGGCATTTGAGGGCAAAGTCGGCAAAATGGTAGAGAGCTGTTCTAAAATCCTGCTTCTGGCATCATAAATATCCGTATCGTCTTTAAAGATGATGTAAATCATCCCCGTTTCAAAACTGCTCATCGCTCTAACTGTTTTGATGTTTGAGAGCGACATTAAAGAGCTGATAAGCGGGTAAGAGACTTGCTCTTCGATGATTTTTGGAGATTGCCCAGGGTAAGAGACTTCAAGTATCACTTGTGCAGGAGAGAGGTCAGGCAGAGCGTCAAGAGAGATATTTTTAAGACTAGAGATGCTTAAAATCGTTAAAATCACCGAGACAATAAGGACTAAAAATATATTTTTTGCGCTAAAGCCTATGATTCTCTCAATCATCTTCTTACCACTTTTCGCTCATATATGAGCCGTTTGTAACCGCATCGCTGTCAAGTAAAAAGAGTGCGTTTTGCGCTACTTCACTGTTTTCATCTATGCCGCTAGAGATCTGATAATACCCGCCGCCGTACTTTGCGTCAACCTCTTGCGGCTCATACTCGCTTTGAGATACCTTTTTGAAGACATAAAACTTCTCGCCTCTTTTTATAACCGCATCTTTTGGAAGCGTGAGTGCAGAGTTTTGGTTTTTAGTAAAACTTACTTTAGCAAACATATCTGGAAAGATTTTGCCATGCGGGTTCGCAACATCCATTCTCACATCAAAAGTCAAATCCTCTTTGTTTATCTTTGGATATATCTTGCCGACTTTTGCCTCAATGGGCATGCTTAAGCCCTCTATCTCCACGCTCACGCTCATCCCTTGAGCGATAAACTCAAGGTCTTTTTGATAAACTTTTGCCATAACCGACATAAAAGAGGTGTCAGCGATTTTTAAAAGAGCCGCACCCATCTCCGCATAAGAGCCTACAAAGATATTTTTTTCGATGATTTGACCGCTAAATTTGCTGTAAATGGGGATTGTCAAATCACTGGAAGTCAGCACTTTTTCATCTATCTCACAATCTTTTAGTTTTTCCAAAATTTTTGCTTTTGTCTCTTCATCATCTTTGGCAAGCTCAAACTCTTTTTTTAAAGCATGGAGATGTTTTGGCGTAACATCAAAAAGTTTATCTCCCTTTTTAACGCTTTTGTAGAGTTCATAAGCATCCAGTTTTTCGATGTAGCCATCAAATCTTATATTTACTTCATAGATTTTACGCTCACTATAGGCAGTCGTCGCATAGTATGTTTTAGAGACTTTTTGCGCCTGCATCTTTGGTTTGATGCTTTGGATGTTAAAAGCCTGCTCAAATGTTTTTGCCTCTGCCAATGAGAGAGCCAGTAAAATCAAAAGTAGCGTTTTCATAGCTAAATCTCAATGCCCGCCATGAGCATGTGAAGACGAAGATTGTCCAAGATTTACGCTACCTTTGTGTTTGTAATCCTTGTTATTTTCATCTTTTATAAAAACCTGATACTGCCATGTTCCGCCCATCGCAAAATTTGCACTGCACTCAAAATGTTTACCCGCTTTTTTACAGATATCTTTTGACTCCATATAAGGCATCCCTGGCATCTCAGGCATAAAAAACTTTACTCTTACATCTTTTGCATCGACAACTTTGCCGCCATGGTCACCTCTGTTTAGCTCTATTTTGATTTTGTTTTGCCCCTCGCTTAAAACTTTATCGCTTGAGAGCATTACATGCATATCGCCGCTCATACCCATATCCATAAAACCGCCAGCAAAGGAGAGAGTTGAGAACAACACTGCTGAGAGAAGAACTTTTTTCATTTTTGATACTCCATTTTTTTTGAAGTATATAGTTTTTGATGTGTAGTGAGTGTGTAGTTAAATAAGAGCGAACGCCTCTTTTGCCATTTGAAGCTCTTCATCTGTTTTTATGACGAAAACCTCTATTTTGGAGGTTGGTTTTGAGATTTTTCTTCTGTTTTGGCTGTTTGCTTCTTTGTCAATCTCTATGCCAAGTGGCTCTAAATCTTGCAGGATTTTTTCTCTTACAAATG
>CAXNED010000091.1:0-5742 GCA_964201385.1 Sulfurimonadaceae bacterium
GAGAAGAACAAAAAGTACAAAACTGCCAAAAGTATCACCACCTCCACAAGTGTGAGAATGGCAAAAAAGTAGCTAAGCGTGAGTATTTTATGGTAAAGCTTCGCCACAAAAAGCATCCCAAGAGCCAAAACAATCCCGCCCAAACTATAGACGGATGGCTCAAGCGGAGCGTAAAGCGTAAAGATGCTCCCAACAGAAACTCCCAAAAAGAGGGAGTTTAGGAACTTGTAGCGTAAATAATTTTTATATACCATAGCTTTTGACAAATGTTTATCCTAGTATTTTAAGTGTAGCCCCACAAAAAAGCTTCTCTCTGCAGTAGCGTAACCATCCACCAACTGGTAGTATTTGTCGGTGATGTTGTCTATCTTGCCGTAAAGCGTTGCGTATCTGTTTAGTTGTGCGTTGGCGACGAAATTTGCCACTATATATTTGCCTGTTTGCGCTCCGCTTTGTGCCACACTGTCATAGCGTTCGCCTATGTAGTGGGCGTTTATACCGATGTCGATATCATCTGTTATGTAGTATGATGTTTTTGCATCGACTTGATGTTTGGGACGGCGAGCGAGTGTGTCGCCGTCTGGGTTTTTTGTTCTAAGGTATGTATATGCGACTTCAAAACCGATTTTTTGAGCCAGATAATCCTTATAGCCGACCTCAACGCCCCGAAATTTCGATTCGCCCGAACTCTGTACATAGCTCCATGTGTTCATGTCGTACTCTATCATGTTGCGGATTTGGTTTTGAAAAAGTGTTGCGTATAGTTTTTCATCTCCAAGCGTTATGTCCATGGTCAGCGACTTTTCTGGCTCTAAGTTTGGGTTGGAACCCCACATTCCATAAAGCTCATCAAGAGTGGGGACATTGAAGCCCGTGCCGATGTTTGTGCTTAGATATATATCATCTTTTAGATATTGCTTTACCCCAAATTTGCCCGTGAGCGAATTTTTGACACTGTCGTAATCATCAAAACGCAGAGACTCAGTTACTATCGTCGCACCTGAAGATAGAAGAGCAAGTTTGTTGTAGTTTGTCGCAAAGAGTGCTTTTGAGCTGTACTTTTTCTCATCGCTTGTAGCCACATCTTCTTGCGCAAACTCCCCATAAGATGCACCGAGGCGTAAGAAACTCTCCTTCATGTAAGAGACAGTGTCTTCCACTTTTACCTCATCGACAAAACCTTTGTAAGCCGCACTCCATCCGTTGCCATCAAGCACTCTGTCAAATGTTGAGTGATTGTAGGAGAGTGTAGCGTCATGAATGCCGCTTTTGAGTTTGTACGCCATAGTGTAAAAACGGTTGTGGATATCGCTTTGCGGCACGCTAGAGTCTCCGCTTGCACCGCTCCATGCGTCAAATGCCGCCAGAGCGTCGATGGTTTGCACGCCAAACTCCAAACGGTTGTTTGCATCGAGGTTGAAGCCTGCTTTTGCATGGGCGGTTTTGTTTTTGTAGCCATCATCTTCCAAGCCCAGTTCATCGCCTCTTTCGCCGTAGTTTGCCTCACTCTGTTTTGGCTCTGTCGCTGAAAAGCCCTCTGTTTTATAGTAAGAGCCGCCCGCCGAGAAATCAAACCGCCCTTCTTTGTAGGAAGCCTCCAATGCGCTTCTTTTTGTTTCAAAAGAGCCATACTCTATATTTGCCGCTCCATGAAGACCTTTTGCCGCTTTAGTCGTTACGATATTGATAACCGCACCGCTTGCATCTGCTCCCCAGACACCGCTTTGCGCCCCTTTGATAATCTCAATGCGTTCCACATTTGAGAGCATGATTTGCTCAAACTGAGCAACGGAACTTACCGTTGTCGGGTCGTTATAACGCACACCATCGATAAGAACAACCGTTCTTTTGTTATCCATGCCCCGTACAAACATGGAAGCATTTTGCCCCGCACCGCCGTTTTGCGTTATGGCGATATTGCCCAAACGACTAAGTGCATCTGAAAGTGTCGTTACTCTCGACTCCTCGATAGCCTCTTTTGTGATGATGATGACACTATCAGTCACATCATTTTTCTCCAGCGTCGTTCCTTGTGAAGCGACAACGTCGATTTTTTCCAGCGTGTACTGGTTTTGCGCACAAAGTGCAGTTGTGACAACCATCGCAAAAAACGATAACTCTATTTTTTTCATCTTTTTTCCATATTTTAAATTTTTTTGTCTCTTAAAAGTGCAAACATGGCGGAGAGATAGCGTTGTTGAGGTTTTTAAAATAGTTAGGATTGAGTTTTTGAAAAGGGTGTAGCTCTAGCGTTTTTTTTGTGCGCTTAAAATAGTAACAGTTGCAATGGCAAGGTTTTGCGGAGAGTTCAAGCAGAGCAAGCGTGGCGGCGGCTTCTTCCTCAAGTTCTTCATTTTCGCAATCGCCTAAAAAATGAAACAGATGAAAACTCTCCACTCGTGAAGTGATGGCATGAAGCGTTACTTGGTTAGAAGTTGCGGTTATCGCACGCAAAGTAAAGTAGTTTTTGCCAAAGCCTTTTGGAAGTTTCACTGATGTCCTAATATTTTTTTAAAATTTCTATGTTATAATTTTAGCTAGTTGGGACAGATAGAGAGCGTGAACTCTCTATAAGCTTTTTAATATAATCTTGTTGCCAAAAGCATCAAGACGATAACAATTATGAGGGTTAGTCGCATTGTTACTCCTTGTTAAAGGCTGACCCTGTCCCACCTTCCACCTCGCAACACAACCAAATCTCATAACCGCCAACCAGAACCGAAATTATAGCCTCTTTCATCCAAAAAATCAGATAAAATTGCGGCTATGAAACTATCACACCTAAAACAAATCGTTACTTATCTGCAAAATTTCACAAAGATATCTGCCATCTACAGAGTGAGCGACACGACCATAAAAGTTGTCTTTGAGAGGGAAGATGAACTCTACTTTGAGATGCAGCGTTCAAACTCCAAAATCTTCAAATGCGCCTCTTTTTCTCGCTCCAAAGTTTACAATGCTCCATTTGATGTGCTTTTGGCAAAACGGTTTAACCGTGCCACTGTTTTAAATATCTCTCTTGTGGGCGGAGATAAGATTTTACGCTTTGAAACCTCTGTGGCTTCGGCTTACAAAGAGGAAAAAAGCTTTTTGCAGTTTGAATTTACGGGCAAATATACCAATGTGATAATCCTTGATGAAAACGAGACAGTGCTTGAGGCACTCCGTCATGTTGATCTGTTTTCATCCTTTCGTGAAGTGAGAGTAGGGCAAAAACTTCTTAACGCTCCCGTAGCTCCGTATGAGGCAAAAGAGTATCCGCTTGAGGATGTGGAAGCGTTTTTGTATGATGAGTATGAGGTGGAGATGCAAGAAAAACTCTCCTCTCTAAAAAAGCAGAAAATCGCACTTTTGTCTAAAAAACTAAAAAAATTTGAAGAGCTTTACAGTGCGCTGGATGATGAAGAGGAGCTAGAAGCCAAAGCGGCAGAGTATAACCATTTTGGAAATCTGCTTTTGGCAAACATGCACACGCTGAGACCCTATCAGACGGTTGTTGAGGTAGATGACTATGATGGAAAAAAAGTAAAAATAACACTTCACAAAGAGTTCTCCTCCGTTGCCATGATGGCAAATTCACTCTTTGGCAGAAGCAAAAAAGCCAAACAAAGAGCCGTGTATCTGCATATAGAGCGAGAGTCTCTTCTCTCAAAGATAGAGCATATGAAACTCTTTATCCATACGGTTGAAGAGGCAAAAGATGTCGCAAAAATCCAGCTTCTTTTTCCAAAAAATGTTCAGGCTAAAAAGGTAAAAACCAACGACGCTATCGAGACTTTTTGGATAGAAGGGTACAAAGTGAGCCTCGGAAAAAATGAAAAAGGCAACATCGAACTGCTCCAAAACGCAAAAGCAAAAGATATTTGGCTCCACATGAAAGAACGCCCATCTGCTCATGTCATCATCACAACTGATAAGCAAAATGTGCCAGAGAGGGTCATAAAAGGGGCGGCGAGGCTCTGTGTTGACTTTACAATGTTTGAGAAAGACAGGTATTTGGTCGATTATACCCCACGAAGAGAAGTAAGCGTGCAAGAGAGAGCCAATGTACTGTACAATAAGTACAAAACTATAGAGATAGACACGAGGAGCTAAGATGGCGGTAGGTTTAGTAGCAAATGCGATTTACGTAAACCAGCAGACAGCGACTGCCTCCTCTGTGCATAACGCCCATAACAACCGTGTTGATTTTCAAAATATGGCGGCTCAAGCTGCTGCACAAGAGAAGGAAAACGAGGTTGTAGCGGTGCGCCCGACAGAGGAGAACCAAGAGATTAACCCAGACCGTGAACATCAAAAAAACGAAGCGGACCAAGAGAATGCACGAAGTAAAAAAGAGGAAAAAAAACCTCAAAAAGAGGAATCCCAACCGCTCCACATACTCGATATTAAAGTCTGATTTGCTATAATTTCTCATTATATGAGTAAAGGGGTTTTGGTATGAGTATATTTACAGCTTCAAAAGAGAGAGTTACAACGGGTCTGGTTCTTGTTGGCGTAGTGCTTCTTATAGGCGTGATTGACAATTTTTTCCTTATGTGGGCATTTTTGGGGACTGTTTATCTTTTGGCGTTTCGTGAGGCTATGGCTCTTTATGACCTAAAAAACAACGACTTATACTACTTTGCTATCGGTATTTGGCTCATCGGTGCGATATACCCTTACAGTGACGACCTTTTTGTACTCGCAGGTATTGCTTATGCAAGTGCGGTTGCCTTTAACAGAGAGCTGCTCTGGAAAAATTTTCTTCCTTTTTTCTATCCAACGGCAGGGATGCTTTTTATATTGGCGATGTACCAAGAGTACGGCGTTATCTCCCTTTTATGGCTTTTAGTAATCGTTGCGTTAACTGATATTGGGGCGTATGCGGTGGGCAAGAGCATAGGCAAAACACCCTTTAGCGAAACATCTCCAAAAAAGACGATGGAGGGCGTTGCAGGGGGGATAACCGTTGCGACAATAGGCGGTATGTTTGTCGGGCTTAGCATCGTTGATTTGGGCGTCTCTTTTATCATCTCTTTTATGGTCTCTGTTAGTTCTATCTTTGGAGATTTATATGAGAGTTCGCTCAAACGTGCAGCAGGCGTAAAAGACAGCGGAACTCTTTTACCAGGACACGGCGGCGTGCTTGACCGCATAGACGGCTACCTCTTTGGCGGTATCGTCATGCTTGTACTTCTGCGTGGGTTAGTCTGATTTGATACTGCTAGGCTCTACAGGCTCTATTGGTGTAAATACCCTTGAAGTTGCCAAAAAATTCTCAATAAGCGTTGAGGTTTTGGTAGCTGGAAACAACATCGAACTTTTAAACACCCAGATAAAAGAGCACAACCCAAAAAGAGTCGTTATCGCAAACAAAAATGACCTCCACAAAGTAAATCACAACAGTGTAGCTTGCGGAGAAGAGGCGATTTTAAGAGCCATAGAAGAGGCACAAAGTGAGTTGGTCGTAAATGCACTTGTCGGCTTTTTAGGTTTGCGCCCGACACTCACTGCTCTGTCATGCAACAAAAAAGTAGCTCTTGCGAACAAAGAATCTCTTGTTGCATGTGGCACATTTATAGACACCACAAAAATCCAGCCTATTGATAGTGAACATTTCGGACTTTGGTATCTGATGCAAAACCGCCCCGTAGAGAAGATGATAATCACAGCAAGCGGCGGCGCATTTCGCAATTGGGATATCGCACGGCTTGAGAGTGCGACACTAGAAGACACCCAAAAACACCCAAACTGGTCGAT
>CAXNED010000092.1:0-5740 GCA_964201385.1 Sulfurimonadaceae bacterium
TTTGTGCCCTCATAAAAACGAAGTTTGTCATAGCAGAATCGCACTGCCTCTTCATCCGCGACAAAAACGTCGATGCCCTCTTTTTTAAAAGCTCTTTTATGGAGCGCAAAAAAAAGCAGTTCTTCGTCGCGTGTGGGAATGATATAGCGCACACCATGCTTTTTTGCGTACGCCAAGAGA
Organism: Sulfurimonadaceae bacterium; assembly: GCA_964201385.1. Classification (GTDB taxonomy): domain Bacteria; phylum Campylobacterota; class Campylobacteria; order Campylobacterales; family Sulfurimonadaceae; genus Sulfurimonas. The sequence continues at coordinate 181 of CAXNED010000092.1, forward strand.
GCCTCTGGTGTCAACTCCTCTAAGCGTGGCATCTGCCAAAAATCATCGACAAAAAAACGCCCAAAAACATCAAGATTGGAATCAGCACCGAGGATTTTTAAAGAGGGGTCAAAACTCTCCTTTGCTCTTGTAACTGTCTTGATAAGAGGAGTTTTTGCTCCGATACTTGTGATAAGAATCGCTTTTTTCATGACACATGGCCCTTTAAAAGTATTTTGAGTTTTTTGCGTGAGAATTTTTTAAGTACGTCATACCCCTTTTTCTGCAAAAACTGCCTCATATATTTTTGGTTTTGAGCACTTTGAATGGCTATAAATGGAGTTTGAAGTGCATAAAATTCATTCGCCAAAACGCTTGGCGTGATGATGGCAAGGCGTGCTTGTTTTGCAAGTTTGGCAAGCTCGTTTGTTTGGATATGCAGGGATACAGAGGGCTTCTCTCGTACATACTCTTGGAGCTGTTCTAGGTTTTTGTTGGCATGCGTGGTGATAATATTTACATGCCATGAAAAGTTTTTTGGCAGGAGTTTGAGAATTTTTAACGTCATGTTTTTCGTATCGGCTCCCCCCATCGCTATGAGAAGAGAGTCTGTTTTGCTAACTTCTGCAGTCTCTAAAAACTCCCCTCGCAAAAGAGTATATTTTTCCCCGCAGCAAATTTCGCAATGTTTGGGCAGAAGCCCTTTGTAGTGTTTTTTTTTGGCATAAATATTGTGGTTTAGAAGAGTGTCGCAGAAATGTTTTTTGTAAGTGTCCTCAACAACCATTAAAGTAAGGGACGGATGCTCTTTTTTAAGACTTTTTTCAAAGTTGTAGCCAAGTTCATAGTGGTCGATTACAAGTAAATCGATGGCATGATGGCGCACAATCTGACTTAACTCTGCTACGGCATTGGTAGCCAAAGAGTGGATTTGAAAACCAGCCCTTAAGATGAGTGCATCAAGATTGCCCTCAAGCGGGCGTGTTGCAAAGGAGATGGAGTGCGCGGCAAACTCTTTGGCAAGAACGATATCGCGCATCACATGTCCTGTGCCGATGGTGTTAGAAGCGTCTGATCGAATTAAGACATTCATCTTTGTTTCATCGCTTCATAAAGATATTCCGCACGCACCCAATCTTCCATATCGTCGATATCTTGAACTAGATAGCGAGGCAGAATAATTGGGATAGAGTCTTTACCGAAGATGATGTCCTCAGAGTTTTTACTCAAATCGTTCCAATAAAACTGTCCTGCATCTTGGTACGCCCTCTCCAAATCTTGACTGCGTTTAGCAAAGTTTTCTCTCCAAAACATCTCGCATCGACCCTCTTGTGTTATCTTAAAGGTGCGTTGAATCGGAAAAGGCATGGAGGTTGCGCCAAAGGCGTATTTTGCATCGCTTTGTTTGAGTTTTTCAAAACCCTCTTTAAGATATTTCTCATCCAAAAACGGTGCAGTTGCGTAGATAGTGCAAAGGTAGCGAAACTCTTTGCCCCTTGCTTGGAGCCACTCTTTGGCATGTGCAACCACCGCACCTGTACCCGTGAAATCATCACTCAGCTCTTTTGGGCGCAAAAACGGCACGCTCGCGCCGTAACTTTTGGCAATATTTGCAATCTCTTCATCGTCGGTGCTCACTATCACTTCATCAAAAAGCCCACATTTTAAAGACGCTTCGATAGAGTAGGCGATAAGCGCTTTGCCATGAAAAAGTTTGATATTTTTACGCGGTATGCGTTTGCTACCGCCTCTTGCGGGGATAACAGCTATGGCATCTTTTTTCAAAAACTACATCCTCTGTAAGTAAATCCTTCTAGCACTTCCAAAAGGGTATCCGCCACAAAAGCAGCATCATCAAGTGTCATCTTTTGGTGGCAGGGAATCGAGATTTCACTTTTGTAAAAATCATCCGCCACTTGAAGCCTCACATCGCCAAATCGCTCTTTGTAAAAACTGTTTTGATAAATTGGCTTGTAGTGTACTTGAACGCCCAATCCTTTTGCTTGAAGCTCTTTAAAAATATCCTCTTTGACGCAGTGAAACTCTGGATTTAAGATTATAGGGTAGAGATGTCTTGAGCTAATCATGTTTGGCAAAATAGCTTGTGTGAGAAAAAACTTCTTGTTTTTAAAACGCTTGTCATAATAAGAGGCAATTGCGTCTCTTCTTTTGATAAAGCTATCTAGTTTTTTAAGTTGGCTAAGCCCAAGAGCGGCGGCAAACTCAGTGAGTCTAAAGTTGTATCCTAAACTTACCATATCAGAGTTCCATAACTCTTTTTTAACCACACCGTGTGCGCGAAAAAGTCTCAGTTTTTGCGCCCACTCTTCACTGTTGGTTAAAACCGCTCCGCCCTCACCTGTAGTTATGGATTTGATGGCATGAAAACTCAGTATCGTCATATCGGCGAATGAACCCGCTTTTTTACCATCCACGCTTGAGCCTAGTGCATGAGAAGCATCATCTATAAAGAGTAGATTGTGTTTTTTTGCTATCTCTTTTATCTTTAAAAATTCAAGGGGCTTTCCCGCAAAATCAACTCCTACAATCGCTTTTGTGCTGGGAGTTATCAACTTTTCAATAAGCTTTTCGTCCATATTTCCATCAAGCTTGACATCGCACCACACGGGCTTTGCACCAAGAGAGACAAACATATTTGCTGTTGCAACAAAGCTGATGGGCGTGGTAATAATTTCATCATTTTGAGTAATCCCGCAAACCGAAAAAGCTGCCAAAAGAGCCGAGGTTGCAGAATTTAAAACCACTGCATATTTCGCCCCTGTATAACTGCATAACGCCTCTTCAAACTCTGCCACTTTGGCACCTTGTGTTAAAAAAGGGCTCTTTAAAACCTCTACGACGGCGTCTATATCATCTTGTTCTATAAGCTGCGTTGAGTAGGGTAGCATTACACATTATCCGCCAATTTAATCTTCTCAAGAAGTGCTGCGCATGAAAGCCACTCTGTATTGTTTCCAGAGTTGTACTCAAATCCTTGAGAAACACTTGTGCCCCTTTCGCCTAAAGCATTGGTAGAAAAATCAGCTTTTTTTGTAAATTGGATAGTTGGTTTGATGACATAGTGATTCTTGAATTCTAGCGTGAGATGACTATCATCTGAGGGGCACATAATCTCATGGAGCTTCTCTCCAGGGCGGATGCCGATGATTTTTTGAGGAAGGTCTGGAGCAAGTGCGTGGGCTAGTTCGGTTATTTTCATAGAGGGGATTTTTGGTACAAATATCTCTCCGCCATACATCCTCTCAAAGTTTTTAAAGACAAAATTAACGCCATCTTCAAGAGTGATGAGAAAGCGCGTCATCCTCTCATCGGTTATAGGAAGCTCTTTGGCACCCCCATCTATAAGTTTTTGAAAAAACGGCACGACAGAGCCACGAGAACCTATGACGTTGCCATACCTTACAACAGAAAACAGAGTATCTCTATCTCCAGTTAGGTTGTTTGCAGCCACAAAAAGTTTATCGCTTGCCAATTTTGTCGCACCATAAAGATTTACAGGATTTGCCGCTTTGTCGGTGGAGAGAGCAATAACTTTATTAACCCCGTTTTCAATAGCAGCATCGATGACGTTTTGTGCACCCATGATATTTGTTTTGATGCACTCCATGGGATTGTATTCAGCAATGGGAACATGCTTAAGTGCTGCTGCATGAACAACAAAATCAACGCCATGCATCGCTTTTAAAAGTCTTTTTTCATCCCTTACATCACCTATAAAATAACGCATACACTTATCGTTAAAAATCTGCGCCATTTCATACTGTTTTAGTTCGTCACGGGAGTAGATGATAATCTTGTTAGGTTGATATTTTTTTAGAAGAAGCTGTGTGTATTTTTTACCAAAACTCCCAGTTCCACCAGTGATAAGTATATTTTTACCATTAAACATATGCAAACCACCCTCTGTTTTTATCTAATTATACAGCAAAAAAAGTGTCATATAAATTTTTATTTTTTCTAAAGAAATAATAGTTTTAGTCGATTTAGAACTTAGTAAAAAATTGACAAACAATTCAAATTATTTTAAAAAGGATTTGCTATGGCGATAAGTTCATTAGGCGCAGGAGCTGGGGTACTTACACAAGATCTTTTAGATAAGCTAAAAAAAGCAGATGAGTCGCAATACATTGACCCAATTGATGCCAGAAAAACAACAGAAACAAAAAAGAAAGAGGCTTTTAGTGTCATCAATGCTTATATGGATAATGTGACATCTAGTTTGGAAAGTTTAAGAGAGTATGGTGTTTTTGAGTCAAGAATAGCGAGTAGCAGCAATGAAGATGCCGCAACAGTGAGTGCGGCAGAGAGCAGTGATATACAAGATTTTTCTCTCGAAGTTTTAAATTTAGCGACAAAAGAGATAGAGCAAAGTGGTGCATTTACTACAAAAACAGCAACCGTTGCCACAGGTTCTGGAGAGCTTAAACTGACAGTTGGAAGCAATAATTTTACAATAGGTTATGACGCAACAACTACGCTTGAGGAACTTAAAAACTTAATCAACACAGAGGCTGGGGAGAGTGTCAGTGCGACTATTGTTCAGATTGCAGATAATGATTTTAGACTTTTCTTAAGCGCAAAAGAGAGTGGTGAGGGGCAGGAAATCTCCATTACCGATGTAGTCGGCGAGGGCGAAGCTCTCCGCAGCGCGCTTACATCTGGTATGACAAATGTCCAAAATGCAGTTGACGCCACTTTTAAGTATAACTCGCAAACAATTACTCGTACTAGCAATGTTGTAGATGACTTGCTCTCTGGCGTTACCATAACTCTTAAAGAAGCAGGAACAACCAATGTTTCTGTAAAACAAGATATAGAAAATATAGCTTCAAAGATAGAAAACTTTATAACCAAATATAACTCTGCGCTTTATCAGCTCACACAAGATACAAAATCAAGTGAAAATGCTGATGAAAGAGGCGTTTTTTCTGGTGAAAGCGTTATGAAAACCATGAAAGTGGATATGCTCAACATGATAGGAACTGTTGGTGGTGTTGGCAGGGTTCAGGATTATGGCATAGAGGTCAATGACGATGGAAGTCTAAAGCTTGATACTGTAAAGTTAAATGAAAAATTAGAAGAAAATCCAGATAACGTCCAAGCGTTTTTTGCAGGTGGAGCATTTACAAGAAGCGATGGTTCTCAAGTAGAGCTTGATGGCGCTTTTGTAGAGATGCAAGAAGAGATGCAAAAATATACAAAGTACAATGCAACGCTTGATCAGTACAAAAATCTAATTGATCAGCAGCTCGAGAGTTTGACTGAGCAAAGAACCAAAGCGATGGAGAGACTTACGTCTAAGTATGAGATTATGGCAAAGCAGTTTGCAGCGTATGATGCGGTTATCACACAGCTCAACAGTGTCTCATCTATGTTTACAAATCTCGTAAATTCTGAATCGGCATAATAACAGTAAAAAAGCTAAAGTAAATCCTAAAATAGCCGATTTGCTCTGCATGAAACAAGAAGAAAAAGATGATACAAAAGGGTCTAAAATGTATGGAAATACAGCTTACAATATCTACTCACAAAACAACGTAGGGATAGAATCTCCTGAAAA
>CAXNED010000093.1:0-5542 GCA_964201385.1 Sulfurimonadaceae bacterium
GATAAAAAGTAGCACTATGCATTATTTTATTCTCACTCTATTTCTTATCTCTTCGCTCTTTGCAAAAACAGTTCCGTTTTCTCTTATCATAGACAAGCCATTTGAAAATGCTCTTTTTGATGTCACTGAGGATTATGACCGCTCCATCAGTGCGGTTGGTTTTATCAGACCCTATAAAAATAGTACAGCCAAAAATGATGGCGTTTATACCAATGCTTTTGACTACCTCGCTTCGGTCTCTAACACGCATGGTGCGGCTCTTCATCTTGTCAAGGTTGATGCGGAGGCAGAGATAACCTTTGAAAAGACACTTAACCTCTCACAATTTACCAAAGGGATGGGCATCGTTAAAACTCCACAAAATGGCTATATTGTCGGTGGCAATACGATGGATGGTTCACTTGTCATAGCAAAGCTCGATGCAAATGCAAATCTGCAATTTCATAAAATCTTTGGAACGCCAAAACAAGACACGATGAACAAAATCCTTCTGTTGCGTGATGGTGGGGTTCTGGTTGTAGGCTCTTCTACAACTGCAAAAACCACAACAGACAATCTTTTTCAAAGCGGTCTTGGGCTGAGTGATATTTACATAGCAAGATTTTCAAACAACGGAGAGATGCTCTGGAGCAAAAAATATGGCACAAACTATGATGATAGCGGCATAGATGCGCAAGAAGCAGCGGATGGAACTATCATGCTCCTTGGACAAACAAGCGGTGAAAAATCCAAACACCCAACTCTTTTGCGCATAACAGAGGAGGGAGAGAAGATTTGGCTCCGTGAGATAAAGGGGCAAAATGGGAGCAGTGCACATAAAATAGCAAAGCTCAGAGAGAACAATTTTGTCCTCTCTCTCTCCCATCCAAACGATATGGGCAAAGAGCAGATACGTCTGGTTAAAGTCGATTTGCACCAAAATATCTTGCTAGACAAAACAGTTGCAACAACCTATGCATCGGTTTTGTATGACATACAAGAGTCTGCAGAGGGGAAGCTTTTTGGTGTCGGTAAAGTAGTAGATGGCTACAACACAGACGCACTTGCGATGCTCTTAGATAGCAAACTTAGCATGGTAACACAAGAGCACTATGGCTCTGACGCTTATGATGCTTTTCATGCGCTCACACTACTACACAACTCGCAAATTGCAGCCGTTGGGGTTCATACAAACACTCCCTCACAAGAGAGTGATATGTGGGTCGTGAAGCTGGGTCAAGACTTGAAGATAGTAAAAGTGACGAAAAAAGAGCTCACTCAAACAGCGGCAGTACCAAATGGCGCAGACCTCTACGCGCAACTCCAAAAGCTCCTTAAAGAGGAGATTGATGCAAAAAAAATTGCGCTGCATAAAGATTTGAGCATAGATTTTATCGACAAAAACCTCTATTTTAACGTAGGAGAGTTCGTACTTAGCGCAAAACAAAAAGAGTTTTTGCAAAAGTTTGGTGCTAAGCTTCTTCCTTTTTTAGAGAAAAACAAGCATCTCATAGCAACCCTAGAGGTAAGCGGACACACATCAAGCGAATGGGGTGCGACTGATTTTTCACAAAGATATCTCAACAATGCAGACCTCTCTATGAAACGCTCTTTTTCTACGATGAGCTATCTCTTTGGCTTGCAAAATCAAGAGAGACAAAAGTGGTTAAGTGAGATTTTAAAAGGAAGCGGTCTTAGCTTTTCTAAAAAGGTAACAACAAAAGAGAGTGAAGATAGAGAAAAATCAAGAAGAGTATCGTTTAAGATACTTCTTCGATAGACTACTCAAAATCCTCTATGCTTGAAGCACGAAAGCTAAATCGTACTTTATCTTGTTTGAGTTTTTTGTAGAGTTTAAACTTTGCTTTTTCCAACTCTTCATCATTGAGCGAAAGTTCTGATTTCATTGTCTCTTCCGCGATATTTGCGCTATCCATAGCAAAAAGTTTAAGCTCTTTTTTTGTCAATTTTGCCTTAAGCACATTGTAGAGCAACTTATCATCTTCGATAAGGTCAATTTCACTGATTTTGCAAAATTGTGCTAAAAGTTCTCTAAAACTATTTGTCTCGTTGTACTGTTTCCAGATGCTGTTTTCTAACATGTTATTTTTCCTAATATTTGTGTTAAGTCTTTTGTCTCGACTACTATATTTGCTTCTTTGCGTAAAATCTCTTTTGCACAAAAAGCGACCCTTGTACCTGCATGTGCAAACATCGAGAGGTCATTTGCTCCATCGCCGCACACCAGTGTCTCTTCTTCTTTTACTCCAAGTAGTCCCTGCAGACGAATAAGCATATCCCCTTTGGAGTAGTTAAACATCATGTCTCCGCCCACAAGACCTGTAAGTATCTGATTTTTGTGATGCAGTACGTTTGAGAAGTCTGCATCGTACCCCAGAATGTTTTTTGCATACCCAGTAGCACTTCTAAATCCGCCGCTAAAACAGACCACTTTCATGCCCATTTTTTTGAGTTCTGCTATCGTCTCCACCGCACCGTTCATATAAGGGAGATTGTGGCTTATCCTCTCAACGACGCTATATTCTAGTCCCTTGAGAAGCCCTACTCTTTGCTGGAGTGATTCAAAAAAATCAAGTTCGCCGTTCATAGCGGCTTCGGTTATTTTACTTACCTGCTCTTTTAGTCCTAGCTCATCTGCAAAAAAATCTATCGTCTCGCCGTCCATAAGCGTAGAATCAAAATCAAAAACAGCCAATTTCAACATATATTCGTTCCCTATCTGTTAAATACCAAACTCAACTGACAGTCAGTTGAGTTTGGTTATAATTTCGCAATTATACCCATTTAGGATTCCTTTTGTTTGATAAACTCATAGATAAGCTCAAAAACGACACCTACATAACGCTTGAGACGACTCCTGCGCACTCTCCTCTTTTTGCACCCATCGTTGAAAAGATAGCGGAACTTGGTCTTGATAAACTCGTCGATGGCTTTACCACGACAGACAACCCTCTTGCAAAACTCAAGTACAACTCCCTCTTTGCCGCAAAGATGCTTCAAGAGAGATTTCAAAAACCCGTCATTGCGACCATGAGCATGCGTGATAGAAATAAAATCGCACTCCAATCAGACCTGCTTGGAGCAAACGAGGTGGACGTTAGAGCCATTTTAGCACTCACAGGAGACCCTGCCACCATCTCCGACCAACCACACACCAAAGGGGTTTTTGAGTCCGACAGCTCACTTTTGCTAGACATCATCTCCTGCTTTAACAGCGGCATCAACTATGCGGGCAAACCTTTTGCACACAAACCACGAGAGATTTACCCTTTTGCGGTTATCAACTCCTATGCAAAAAACCCAAAAACACTCCAAAAAAAGATGCAAAAAAAGATAAAACATGGCGCACTTGGCATCATCACACAGCCCATCTATGACATAGAGAGTGCAAAACTTCTCTTGGAGCTAAAGTCAGAGCTAAAATCAAACTCCACAGAACTTATCTTTGGCATCTTCCCAATCACAAAGCTAAGAACTGCTCAGTTTTTATCTGCTCACGTCCCTGGTATCAACGTACCAAACAGTTGGATAGAAGCACTTAGAGAGGCGAATGAAAAAGGAGCAGAGGAGGAGTACCGTGTTGGTTTTGAACTAAGCAAAAATCTCCTCTTAGAGCTAAAAGCACTCCATCCAAAGATTCATCTCATGACTGCAAATCAATTTCAACTCGCAAAAGATTTGCTTTCATAATTTTTTTAAGTCGCATCACACTTAAAGTTGGTTACAAACTCTTTAAATACATCTATTTTAAGTGGTTTGCTAAAGTAGTAACCCTGCACTTTGGAGCAGCCTAGCGACCGCAGCGCTTCTATGTGCGCTCTTGTTTCAGAACCCTCAGCGATAACATCTTTTCCTAGTGAGTTTGCCATAGCGATAATCGCCGCAACGATAGAGCGGTCATCAGCATTTGTATCGATATCAAGCACAAAACTTCGGTCTATTTTTATGGTTTTTGTTGGCAACTTTTTAAGATAGTTAAGTGAAGAGTAGCCTGTTCCAAAGTCGTCGATAGATAGAAGAAAGCCTCTTTTATGCAGCTCGTTTAAAATAAGAAGTGCTTTATCAACATTTTTCATGATATGCGTCTCTGTTATCTCAAGCTCAACAAAACTTCTCTCAAGCCCAATCTCATCTGTAATAGCACAAATTGCATCAACAAAAGAGGCATCACCCAGCTGTTTACTCGAAACATTGATGGAGACAATCACTCTTTTTCCATCATCGTGGAGCATCTTTGTATCGTATATCGCCTGCCTTGCCACCCATAGACCCAGAGGCAATATCTGACCTGTCTCCTCAGAGATTGGGATAAACTCATCTGGTCTAATCAGCCCTTTTGTTGCATGATTCCAACGAACAAGAGCCTCCATGCCATAAACGCTTTTTGTTACAATGTTAACTTTTGGCTGGTACTCCACAAAAAACTCATCTTTGGCAATTGCACAGCGCAAATCATTCTCTATATGCATGCGTTGTGTTACTTTGTCGTTCATTGTCTGCGTATAAAACTGGTATCCATTTTTACCCAACTCTTTTACTTGGTACATTGCCGTATCGGCAGCTTTTATAAGCTCTTCATAGCTTTGCGCATCATCGGGATAGATGCTGATACCAACACTAGCACCCGTGTAAAACTCTTTATTGTCTATCTTTATAGGTTTTGCAAATGTATCAATAATCTTTTGCGCTATAGATGCAACATCTACAAGTGAGTCTATCTCTTCGATAATAACAGTAAACTCATCTCCACCAAGCCGTGCCAATGTGTCTTGTTCACGCAACAAACCTTTTATAAGTCTTGCTACCTCGATTAAAAATCTGTCTCCCGTAAAATGTCCAAAAGTGTCATTAATATTTTTAAAATTATCCATATCTATAAACAAGAGCGCCATCTTTTTGCCGCTTCTTTTGAGAAATGGTATTTTACTACTCACACGTTCTTGAAACAAAACCCTATTTGGTAGCTCTGTTAAAGAGTCAAAATAAGCAAGGTTATGGATGAGCGTCTCTTTTTGCTTCTTCTCGCTGATATCATTGACTATGGAGATGTAGTTTGAGAGCTCCCCGTTGTTGTTATAAATGGCGATAATATTGAGCTGTGCAGTATAAAGTTCTCCATTTTTTTTCCTATCAATTACCTCACCACTCCACTGTCCATGGACATTGATGGCTTGCCACAACTCCTGATAAAACTCTTTATCGTGCCAACCAGAACTCATGATATTAGGCGTTTTTCCTACTATTTCCTCTGGCTCATACCCAGATATTTTGCTAAAAGCGGCATTTACTGTGATGATTTTTTGTGCCGTATCGGTAATCATAACACCATCATTCATCTTCTTAAAAAGTGTAGAAGCCAAAAAAAGCTCATTTTCTGCTAGCTTTTTTTCCGTAATATCATATACCGTACCAATTGAGCGCTTAGGTTTTCCATCAGCATCAAACTCATGTTCACATCGCTCTTCAACAAACCCTATCTCCCCATTTTCGCGGACAATGCGATGCTCTATATGATAACCTCTCTTCTCTTGGAGCGATTTTA
>CAXNED010000094.1:0-5328 GCA_964201385.1 Sulfurimonadaceae bacterium
CAAGAGACCATAGTCGAATCTTCCAAAAGACTCAATGAGACGATTGGTCAAATCACAAACTCAACCATCAAAGAGCTCAAAGGGATGATTAGTGATGCAGTAGAGCGCATCCACAGCGTCGCACAAAAAGAGGACGATATGGTTCAAGGTCTTCAAACACTTGTAACCAACGCAAACGAAACTAAGACGATTTTAGCAACTATCGGTGACATCGCAGAGCAAACAAATCTTTTGGCACTCAACGCTGCCATCGAAGCTGCACGCGCTGGTGAACATGGTCGTGGATTTGCCGTTGTAGCCGATGAAGTACGCAAACTTGCCGAGAGAACACAAAAAAGTTTAGCAGAGACTTCCGCAACAACAAACATCCTTATCCAGTCAATCTCTGAGAGCTCTGATGCACTCAACAAAAATGCAAGAGAAGTCAACGATATCTCTAGCGATGTTAGTCTTATAAGCAACAAAATGGATGAAATCATCGCAACGCTTAGCAACCTCTCAAAATAAGGGATGTTGCTCTACATTCACATCCCCTTTTGTGATTCTAAGTGTTACTACTGCTCTTTTAACTCGTATGTAGACAAGTTTCACCTCAAAGAGAGCTACATGCAAGCGCTCTTAGTACAGCTCGACTTTGAGCTGGAGCGCTTTTGCGTTACTCAAAACTCCATAGAGACTCTCTTTATCGGTGGCGGCACACCCTCGACCGTTGCGCCTAAACTCTACAAAAATCTCTTTGAAAAACTCAAACCCTACCTCAAAAAAGATGCCGAGATAACAAGCGAAGCCAACCCTAACAGTGCCACAAAAGAGTGGCTTCTTGGGATGCACGCCCTTGGAGTAAACCGCATCAGTTTTGGAGTGCAAAGTTTTAACAGAGAGAAGTTGCGCCTCCTAAACCGCGCACACACCCCGCTTCAAGCAAAAGAGGCAGTTTTACATGCCAAAGAAGCAGGATTTGAAAATATCTCGCTTGACCTTATCTATGCCACGCTTGGCGACACAAAAGCGCTTTTAGAAGAGGACTTAAACACCGCTTTAGCTCTCCCCATCAACCACCTCAGTGCCTACGCGCTTACCATCGAAGAGGGAACTCCCTTTGCATCCAAACCCCAAATGTCAAATGAGCGGCTTAAACTTACCACATGGCTTTTTGAGAAGATAAAAGCGTTTGGATTTGAGCAGTATGAGATTAGCAACTTTGGCAGCTACCAGAGCAAACACAACCTCGGATACTGGGAGTACAAAGAGTATATCGGGCTTGGAAGCGGTGCAGTTGGCAAACTTGGGCATGAGAGATTTTACCCAACTCCAGACATTGAGGCGTACATCAGTAACCCGCTTCATATCCGCAAAGAGACGCTTAGTGATGAAGAGAGCAGATTAGAGAAAATCTTTTTGGGACTACGTTCTTGCGTTGGAATCAAGCAAGAGGTACTCGGTGTAAAAGAGCTTCAAAGAGCGCATCTTTTGGTAAACGAAAAAAAACTCTCATTTCAAAATGACACTTTTTACAACCCAGAGTACCTCTTAGCAGATGAAATTGCTCTTTTTATATCGTAGTTTAATTTTTTTTTAGCTAGAATTGCCGCAATTACAACTTGAGGATTTTTTATGTTTGGTATGGGTTTTACAGAGATACTTGTCATCGCAATCATTGCCATTTTGTTCCTTGGACCAGATAAATTGCCAGATACAATGGTTCAAATAGCGAAATTTTTTAGGAATACAAAAAATACTATAAACAATATGAAAAGCTCCATCGAAGAGGAGATGAATGTCAAGAGTATGAAAGAAGAGGCTCTTGCCTACAAGAAAGAGCTGACCGATGTTGGCGACAAAGTCAAAAGTGCTACCGACATCAAACAGATGGCTGCAAAACTCACAACACTTGAAGATGATGATTTTGGCGGCATTTTTGACGCTCCAGAAAAACCAGCTACACCTACCGTGCAAAGCAAACCCGACGAAATAACACTCCCTAAAAAGAAGAGTGAAGAGACCTTAGAGAAAAAAGAAGATAGCAAAAATGTTTGATGAGATAAAACCACACCTGATAGAACTTAGAAAAAGACTAGCCATCTCTGTTGGTAGCTTAATAGCTATGTTTTTTGTTATGTTCTACTTCCATGAACCTCTTTTGGCATGGATAGTTGCACCCTTAAACGCGGCTCTTGTAGAAGTTGGCAAAGTCTCTGTACACGCAGCAGATGGAATGGTCACAACAAATCAAGTGGGCGGAGCATTTTTCGTAGCACTTAAAGTCTCTTTCTTTGCAGCAATCGTTGGTGCTTTACCTATTATACTCGCTCAAATTTGGGCATTTGTTGCACCTGCTCTTTATGCAAATGAGAAAAAGATGGTTATGCCTTTTATCTTTGGCGGAACAACTATGTTTGCGGTTGGGGTTATGTTTGCCTACTATGTTGTTACCCCTTTTGGCTTTGACTTTCTTATCGCTTTTGGTAGTTTCAAGTTTACTCCGCTTATCAACATAGAGGACTATGTAGGCTTTTTTACAAAAATCATGTTTGGTTTTGGTATCGCCTTTGAACTTCCTGTTTTTGCCTACACGCTAGCACTTCTTGGCATGGTCAACGACAGACAGATGATAGATTTTTTCAGGTACGCTATCGTTATCATCTTTATCGTAGCAGCCCTACTTACTCCGCCAGATGTACTCACACAGCTTCTTATGGCGCTTCCGCTTATTGTTCTGTATGGTATCTCTATTCTTATCGTTAGAGCGGTTAACCCTGCCTCAAAAGAGGATGAAGATGCAGATGACGACGATGACGATGAAGAAGACGATGAGAACACAAAAAAGCTAGAGAACTAAAATGAGCAGCAATGCGCTGCTTACCTCTAGCTATGATTTTACTCTCCCAAAAGAGCTCATAGCAACCCACCCAGCAAACCCAAGAGACAGCGCCAGACTTCTTGTTTACAACAGAGCAACGGATGAACTCTCTCATGTTCACTTTTACGATTTAGAGCGTTTTATCCCACAAAACTGTGCGCTTATCTTTAACGATACAAAAGTTATCAAAGCGAGGCTATTTGGCGAAAAAGAGAGCGGTGGGAAGCTTGAACTCCTCATCAACAGAGCCTTAAACGCGCACGATATCCATGTTTTTATCCGCGGAAAAGTAAAAGTTAGCACCAAAATCATCTTCCAAAACGCTCTTATTGCAGAGGTCAAAGAGCTTCTTGAAGATGGCAGCAGAGTGGTAAACTTCTACCAAAACGAAAAACTTTTACGCTTTGAAGAGCTACTCCCCATCATAGACAAAATCGGTCATATTCCTCTCCCCCCTTACATCCAAAGAGAGGATAATGAGGATGATGCAAATGAATACCAAAGCGTCTTTGCTAAAGAAGAGGGTGCTGTAGCCGCACCAACCGCATCACTGCACTTCACCAAAGAGCAACATGAGAGAGTTTGCGCAAACTTTCCTCACGCCTACATAACCCTTCACGTGGGAAGCGGAACATTTAAACCCGTAGAGTGCGACACCATCACAGACCATCCGATGCACTCGGAGTATTATGAGATTTCCATAAAAGCAAAAGAACTTCTTGATGCGGACATCTCCATCCTCAGCATTGGCACAACATCCACAAGAACGATTGAGTTTTACGCAAGAAACAAGCAAAGCGTTTGCGGAGAAGCAAATCTCTTTTTGCATCCCAACAACAAACCACTAAGAGTGAACCATCTTCTCACCAACTTTCACCTGCCAAAATCGACGCTTCTTATGCTTGTCGCCTCTTTTGTGGGACTACAAAAAGCAAAAGAGCTCTACGCCACAGCCATAGAGGAGCGTTACAGATTTTACTCTTACGGCGACGCTATGCTAATCTTATAGTGCCATTCACCACTTCGATTTGACCGCCAAGCTCCGCCTCAAAAACTCTTTGTGGGAACTTTGCAAGGGCTGCGTCATACGTTGGGTTGGTTGCACAAAAGAGAAGAAACGCATCTTCTGTTTTCTCCACCATCACCGCCCTATCCCAAAATCTAGCCGCAAACGCTTCGATATCGTAAATCGCCTCTGCTTTTTTCTCTTTAAGAAGCCTATTTGTACCGCAACTCTCGCCAAGGCGTTGCGGGAGAACAAAAATCTCTTTGCCCATTGCAAGCGCAAACTCCACGCTTCGCATCGTTCCGCTTTGTATCTCCGCTTCTCCCACTACTAACACATCCCCAAGTGCCACGACAAGCTCATTGCGCACCACAAAACTCCACGGCGTGGCTTTAAAACCATTCTCAAATTGGCTCAGTAAAAGTCCGCTTTGTTCTATGCTCTCAAGCAAGTTTTTATTGACCGCAGGGTAGCGCACATCCACCCCGCATGGTAAAACCGCTATGGTGTTAGCGCTCCCAGCTCCTATATGCGCCGTTGCATCGATGCCCATCGCACCGCCGCTCACCACACAAACGCCACCTTTTGCAAGTTCACTTGAGAGCTTTTGGATAAGCATTCTTGAGTATTTCGTAGGTTTTCTACTCCCCACGATGGAGATTTTTCTTCTTTGCAAAAGTTCAAGATTACCGCGGTAAAAAAGCTCTTGTGGGTACTTTTTCATAGACGCCAATTCGCTAATCTCAAATGTTACTCTGCTCATCCCCTAAAGCTTATCCACCAAAACAAGCTCAACCTCTTTGAGTAGCGATTTTGATTCGCCCAGTGCTGCGATGGTGTTTGCATGAGGATGCCCTATCGCTATAGCGCTTCCATGTTTTTTTGCAATCTGAATCGCTTTTTTGATTTGTGCTACGATGTAGCTTTTATCCATTTGATGATCCAAAAAAACATCACGTCCTATATACTCCAAATCATACTTTTTACTCACCTTTTGCGCTTTGGAGCTACCTGTTGTTCTACTGTCTATAAATTTGATGTTTTGGCTCTTTAGTGCTACGATAAGCCTATCCATCGCCGCTTCATCTGCTGTAAATTTGCTTCCCGTATGGTTGTTGATGTATCTTACTCTTGGAAAGAGCTGTTTTAGCTCCTCAATCCTTTGAAGGATTTTTGCATGCGAATCGTCAACTCTTAGCGTCATAGGCTCTTCAGCTTTAAAACTTTGCGCTTCCATGGGGAGATGCACCATATAAAAATCCTCTTTAGATGCAAGCGTGTGGGAGTTTGGTCTTGATTTGCTTGGCGGTAAAAAGGACATTGTTATGGGGAGATGCAGACTTTTGATAGAGAGAACATGCGAAGAAGCACTCACATCATCGATGATAATCGCCAATTTTGGTTTTTGAGAACCCGTGGCAATCTTGCGCTCTGGTGCTATAGGCAAAAGCTCCTCTTCAAC
>CAXNED010000095.1:0-5272 GCA_964201385.1 Sulfurimonadaceae bacterium
GAGACTCTTTATAGAGTAAACGTGCTCTCTAGCGAGATAGAAAATGGCAAAAGAAAAGGGGTAAGTTTGGACGCGTGTGTTCATCTAAGCCGCCTTATATCTCCACTTTTAGATGTTACGCCTCCTCTTGAGGGAGAGTATAGACTTGAAGTGGGAAGCCCAGGGATTGAGAGAAAAGTAGCTACGCAAAAGCAGTTTGCTCTATCTATTGGCGAGAGAGTTTCGATCACTTTAAAAACAAAAGAAAAGTACAAGGGAGTGCTTCTAAAAGTAGAAGGCTCAGCAATCACTCTTGATGTTGACGGCGAGGAAGTTGGTGTCGATTTTGCCCAAATTTCAAAAGCTAGAACATACTTTGAATGGTAATTGAGAACGATTTTTTTATGAAGCTAGCCTTGAGAGAGGCTTGGAAATATCAGGGTTTAACTTACCCAAACCCAGCTGTGGGTTGCGTTGTAGTAGCGCAAAGCGGAGCGATTTTGGCGGTAGAAGCGCACAAAAAAGCGGGCACACCACACGCTGAAGTCGAAGCGCTCAAAGCGGCATACCATAAACTGACTTGCGATGAAACAATTTTAAATCTCACAAACTCCGCAGATATTCATACCTATCTTTTACAAAATCATAACAACTGCTTTCATGGCGCAACAGTTTTTACTACACTAGAACCTTGCTCTCACATCGGCAAAACACCATCATGCGCACATTTGCTCTCTAAACTGGGTATAAAAAAACTTTTTGTAGGTTCTAAAGATAGCCATGAAATAGCAAGCGGCGGAAGCCAAATAGTCAAAAATGCGGGTGTTGAAGTTCAAGAACATCTTATGGAAAAAGAGTGTGATGCTCTGCTAGAACCTTTTAAACTCTCTCAAGAGAAGCAGTTTGTCTTTTTTAAGTGGGCACAGAGACTAAATGGCACGGTTGATGGCGGTGTGATTAGTTCGCAAAGCTCAAGAAAACTCGTTCATGCGATGAGAGATGCGTGTGACTTGCTCGTTGTCGGGGGCAACACGGTACGCACAGACCGCCCAACGCTTGATGCAAGGCTAGTGGATGGCAAAGCACCAGATGTGCTAATACTCTCAAGGGGCAAAGAGTTCGACACGACTATCCCGCTCTTTAGCGTGCGAAAGAGAGAAGTGATGATAGCAGATAACTTTGACGCTATAAAAGGGTATAAAAATATCATGATAGAGGGCGGGCGTGAGATGTTTGCACGCTCAAAAGAGTTTGTTGATTATTACCTCTGTTTTGTATCTCCTCAGATGGGTGGAGAAGTCGGTTTTGGCGGAGTGCATGAGAGATTTGAAATCTTAAATATAGCACAAGATGCGCAAGATATAATTATGTGGATGAAAAGGGATAAATAGATGATGAAAGAACAAGAAAAACAAGAAAAAATAGTTTCGATGTTTGATAACATCGCACCGACATACGACACCGCAAACCGTGTTATGAGTATGGGAGTGGACAAGAGCTGGAGACGCAAAGCGTGCGATTTGGCTTATGGTTTTTACGCAAAAGATAGTATCGATAAGATAGTAGATGTTGCATGCGGCACGGGCGATATGATGGATTTTTGGAAAAAAAGATCTGAAACAAACGGCATAGCAGTAGGCGAGATAGTAGGTGTTGACCCATCACAGGGTATGGTTGGCGTTGCACGAGAAAAATTCCCAAAATTTAACTACCATATAGCAAAAGCAACCCAAATACCACTTCAAGATAGCAGTGCCGACATCCTAAGCATCACATACGGCATACGCAATGTTGTTGAGAGAGAAGCCGCACTACAAGAGTTTAACAGAGTTTTAAAGCAGGGCGGTCTTGTCGTTATACTAGAGTTTATGAAAAATGAAAACCCATCACTGCTTGGAAAAATCAGAGACTTTTATATGAATAAAATCCTCCCTAAAATAGGCGGTTTTATCTCCAATAACCTTGAAGCGTATGAGTATCTGCCAAACTCTATAGAAGACTTCTCAACAGTTGCCAATATGCAAAATGAGCTAAGGGATGCAGGTTTTGAGATAATTTATACAAAAAGTTTTTCCATGGATATCTCGACGCTCATTATAGCAAGAAAAAAATAGTCATTCACACGGGCGCATAGCTAGGATTTTTAAAAAGGTCAAAAGATGGAATTTGTAAATATCATGGCAGCTATAGTGCTTTTGAGTGTTGTTGTAGGTTCTGCCTTTTGGCTTAGAAGAGGTAGCATAGTGGATGCAAAAGTGCTTGAAGAGCTTAATGATGCAAGGAAGATGGCAGCGGCTATCCCTTTTTTAAAGCAGCAAATAGCAGAGCTTCAAAACAGAGAGCTTTTGCTTAAAGAGGATTTTGAGGTAAAACTCTCAAAGCAAATCTCTGCCATAGAGACCCTTAGAGAAAATCTCTCGCAGGCTCTTTTAAAAAATGCTGGACTTGAAGCAAATTTAGTAGCCCAACAAGAGAACAACCAAAAACTAAAAATCGAATTTGAAGAGCAGGGAAAAAAACTAGAACTCAAGCTTAACGAAATCATGCAAAACAACTTAGAGAGCAAACTGAAAAAATTTGATGAAACCTCTCTCAAGTCGCTCGACACCATCCTCAAACCTTTCAAAGAGAACATCGAATCATTTAAGAAAAAGATAGAAGAGTCGCAAGAGAGCAGTGTGAAAAAGTTTGCCGAACTCTCAAAAGAGATAGAGCAGGTAACAAAAGCAGGGATGAGCATCTCTCATGAGGCGCAAAATCTCACAACCGCACTCAAGGGCAAAAAACAGACACAGGGAAGCTGGGGCGAGATGATTTTGGAGAGCGTTCTGGAGTATTCTGGACTGCTTAAAAATGTCCACTACTACACGCAACAGAGCTACAAAGATGAGCAAGGCGACACGAAACGTCCCGATGTTATCATCAAACTGCCTCAAGAGCGAACCATGATAATAGACTCTAAAGTCTCACTTAATGATTATGATGCTTACATCAGAGCCGAGAGTGAAGAGGAGCGGGTGATTGCCATCGGTAACATGGTAGCTTCGTTTAAAAACCATATCGACACGCTTGATTCTAAGGACTACGCACACTACAAGATAGGAACTTTGCAGTATGTTTTTATGTTTGTTCCCATCGAGGGGGCGTTTGCGCTGGCTGTCCAAAGAGACCCATCGCTTTACGAGTACGCTCTTAAAAAACATATCGCTATCGTAAACCCATCCACGCTTACCGTCTCACTTCGCACCATCTATCTCTACTGGCAGAGCGAACAGTCAAACACTCTTGCGACAAAACTCTTTGACGAGGCAGGGAAACTCTATGATAAAGTTGTGGGATATGCAGATAGTTTTAACAAGGTCGGCATTCACATCAAAACGCTTGCAGGCAGTTATGAAGTAGCGCATAAACAACTCAGCGAGGGAAGCGGCAACATCCTCGGACGAGTGGAAAACCTCAAAAAACTGGGAGCAAAAGCAACCAAAACGCTCAAAGATTCTAAGATAGAATTTCAAGATTTTGATGATGAGAGTGTCGAGGTGTTGGTCATGGAAGATACACCGCTTTTAGAGGAGAGGTAAAAGAGTGTATATACTTAATGTCTCGTCGCTAAATGAGCAGATAAAAGTCCTTATGGAGGAGAGTTTTAGCCGTGTTTTGGTGGAGGGGGAACTCTCTCGCATCACACATCATAGCAGTGGGCATATCTATTTTACTCTCAAGGATGAAAACTCCACCATAAAAGCCGTGATTTTCAAAGCAAATGCGGCAAAGCTCAAGTTTCAGCTTCAAGAGGGGTTAAAAGTGGTTCTTGATGGGGCAGTGACGCTTTACAAACCTCGTGGCGAGTACCAGATAAACTGTTTTACTATTTCGCCATCTGGTCATGGGGCGTTGGCACTGGCGTATGAGCAGCTTAAGGGCAGGCTTGCGGCAAAGGGCTATTTTGAAGCTTCCAGAAAAAAACCATTGCCAAAATTTCCAAGAAAAATCGCCCTCATTACCTCCGCAACGGGTGCGGCTCTGCAAGATATGCTTAGAGTGGCACAACATAGATACAGACTTTTGGAGATAGATGTTTATGATGTTTTGGTGCAGGGGGAAAATGCAGCCCCAGCCATCGCAAAAGCACTCTCTTTGGCAGACACAAATGGGTATGACATCATCGTCATAGGGCGAGGCGGCGGAAGCATGGAAGATTTGTGGGCGTTCAATGAAGAGATAGTGGCGGATGCGATTTTTCAAGCCCAAACTCCCATCGTCTCGGCGGTTGGGCATGAGATAGACTGGGTGATAAGCGATTTTGTAGCGGACTTAAGAGCGCCCACGCCAAGTGCGGCTATGCAGATGATTTTGCCCGACACAAACGAACTTTATCTCTCCATAGATGCGCTTTTTACGAGTTTGACACAAAGGGTGGGACAAAAAATCTACAACTCCAAACAGGAACTTTCACACCTTGTGGCTCTTTTTGCGCAGCACTCTATTGAGAGAAAAGTGACACAAAAAATCGAAGAGATTAAGCAGATACGGGAGCGGCTCAACCAAACTATCGCATTTAAAATGCAAAGTTTTGCCAAAGATGTGGAGCTTGTGCAAAGCAGATTTCCGCATATCATGGAGAACAAACTAACTATTGCTCAAAATCAAGTGCATGCCTTGCAAAAAATGTTAGAATCCAACCATCCAAGGTTAAAAACAAAAAGAGGTTTTGCGCAAATCTCCCAAAACTCCCATGTCATTGACATAACGTCACTCCAAGTTGATGATGTTTTTGATGCGATGAGCGATATGGTTGTGGTGCGTGCAAAAGTTCTAAGTAAAAAAAATATAGAGGAGTTATTATGAATTATCCAGAGTTTTTCGATAGTGTAGAGAGTATCAAAGTTGTAGATCCGCTCTCAAATATTTTAGGGGCGTTTGAAAATGGCGTTTATGAGATTACTTTTTTAGAGGTTGTCAAAGCAGCGGGACATAGCTGTCCAACAGTTGCGGGTGCTTACATCACAACATTGATGGGCTTAAAAGCGCTCTATCCAGACTCTCCTGCTGTGCGTGGTGAGATAAAAGTTGCGTTTAAAGAGTCTTTGGAAGAGGGTGTTGCTGGCGTTATCGGCAATGTTATCTCTCAAATCACTGGAGCGACAGACAAAAGCGGCTTTAAAGGTCTTGGCGGAAAATTTGCACGTCACTCTTTGATGAACTTTGATGCAAAAATCAGCTCCTCTGTAAAGTTTACAAGAGTAGATAACGGCAAGAGCGTTGATGTTTACTATGACCCATCTTCTATCGG
>CAXNED010000096.1:0-5177 GCA_964201385.1 Sulfurimonadaceae bacterium
GATATAACTTATGATGTAACATTTGCCCACGTCAAAGATGCATTTGTAGAAGCTGGGGTAGAGTTTGTAGAGTTAAGGGCGCAGATGGTAGCTCTCGTAGATATGGGAATCTTGGAACTTTTAGAGATACTAAGAGAAAAAGCAGATGAAAAAATCTACAAACAAGAGCTAGAAAAAGTAAAAATCTTAATCATGCCAAATTTTTTAGGCGAGCGGTTTAAAATGGTAAGGTTTAAAAAGGGGTAAAAACCTTGCAACAAAGCAAGATTTTTACATATTATGGAGGATTTTCATCAGCTCTTCAGGTCTGTTGGAAGCGGTGATAGCAGTCTCTTTTGAGATCACTCTTTTGCGTAGGAGTGTTAAGAGTTGGTCTGTTTGTGTTGTCATATTTGTCTCATTTTGATTTAACTGCATTTGAGAGTAGATTTGATGCACTTTGTCTTCTCTGATAAGGTTTTGGATAGCAGGATTTGCTATCAAAACCTCTTGGGTTGCAACGATACCGCCGCCGATTCTTGGCATAAGAGACTGAGAGATAACAGAAATAAGCGAAGAAGCCAACTGTGCTCTTACCTGTGCTTGTTCCCCTGCATCAAAAACGTCAATGATACGGTTGATAGTTGAAGCTGCTGAGTTTGTATGGAGTGTTCCAAAAACGATGTGTCCTGTCTCTGCCGCGGTAAGAGCAGCAGAGATGGTCTCTTTGTCCCTCATCTCACCTACAAGGATAACGTCAGGGTCTTGTCTTAGTGCATATTTGAGCGCTGTTGCAAAAGAGCTTGTGTCTGAGCCGACCTCTCGTTGTGAGAAGAGTGATTTGATGTTTGTATGCACAAATTCAACTGGGTCTTCGATGGTTATGATATGTTTGTTTGCAGTTAAGTTAATCTCGTGAAGCATAGAAGCAAGTGTTGTTGACTTACCACTTCCCGTTGGTCCAGTAACAAGGATAAGCCCTTTTTCTCTTTTGACAAGCTCTTTAAAAATCGGGTTGTTGTTGAATTTCTCAAGTGGTGGAATATCTATGGGAATCATACGAAATGCACATGAGATTCCCCCGATAGTACGGTAGTAGTTTGCACGAAAACGACCGACATTTTCAAGTTCAAAGGAGAAGTCAAGCTCGTTTTTGTCTTCAAAAATCTTCTTCTGCTTGTCTTCGATGAGTGCATACGCCATCTCTTCTATCTCTTTTGCATTTAAAACAGGAAGATTGAGCGGTTTTAGAGATTTATCAATCCTGATTTGCGGTTCACTTCCTGGGACAAGATGCAAATCTGAAGACTCAAAATGCAAAACACTCTTTAGTAACTTTTTTATATCAATAGGTTTATTTGTCTCTTGGCTCATACGCAACCCCTTGGCTATTTTGAATTTATTTTGCTAAATTATAACACTATTCTATAATCTTTGGTACGATAAAGAAATGATCACCGCTTAGTGGTGCATTTTTAAGGATGCTCTCATTGATAGAAGTATCACAAGATGGAGTATCTTCTCTTAAAAATGTAGCTGCATCACTCATCGCAAACTTATCATCAATGCCATCTGTATCTAACTCGCTTAGGTTGTCTACAAAATTTACGATTTGTGAGAGTTGCTCTATAATCTCCTCACGTTTATCGTCCGAAATCTTTAAAAATGATAATTTTTCCAGCTTAGTCAATAACGCATTATCTACCTGCATACAACAATCCTATGTTAGTTTTAAACGATTGTAACAAAAAAAAGCTCTCTCTTTGATGAAAGTTTAACAAAATATGCGATACTATTTTAGACTTTTTGAAAGAAGGAAGATTTTTGAGCTTAAAAGAAAATATAGAGATGGTAAAAGAGGAGTTAAACTCCGAAGAGAAGTTTTTTGAAAAAGCGGTTGTGACTGAGAAGTTTATAAAAAAGTATAAAAATGTCATTATCGCTTCTGTTGTGGCGGTTGTTCTTTTTGCTGTTGCAAATGTAGCGTATGAGATGAACGAGAAAAGCAAACTAGAGAGCATCAACATAGCTTTTGCAAAGTTGAGTGCAAATCCAAAAGATGGCACAGCTCTCAATGATATCAAAGCATTAGCACCTGAGTTGCATGATGCTTGGGTTTTTTCGCAAGCAGTTACTAACAAAGATGCGCAAGCGCTTAAGAGTTTAAAAGATACGAAAGCACTTGTAGTGAGTGATTTGGCAGAGTACGAGATGGCGATGGATGAAGCTTCACTTCAAAAGTATGCTTCAAGACAAGATGCGATTTTTAGAGATTTGGCGCTTGTTCAAAGTGCGGTGCTGCTCTTAAATGCCAACAAAACGCAAGAAGCAAGAGATGTTCTTGCTAAAGTTTCTAAAGGTTCTTCTATGGAAAAACTAGTGGGAACGCTTATGCACTATGGAGTGAAATAATATTTTGAAAACATTATCTCTTATACTCATATCATTTAGTATCATTCTCTTGAGTGCGTGTAGCTCTAAAGAGGTTTACAAGCCTGTTAAAGTTGTTGATGACTGGAAAAACAGTGGAGATAGCGATGTGGTTATCAATGCTGTTTCACAAGATGCTGCTTTAGTGGAGCAAAGAAAAGTTCTTGCTGGTGGCAAAGTTCTCGATATTACTATCGCAGAAGATGAGAAACTCTTAGGCTTTAGCGATGGATGGGTCTTAAGCTCCAACATTGATGGCAATATAACTTTACAAAGCACGCAGAGCAAAAAAGTAGAGAGATTGAACCTCAAAAAAACAGTTGCTACTGCAAGTGTAAACGGTGATACTCTCGCTGTTTTGTTCGCAGATAATGAGATGGTGCTCTACTCACTTGCATCTAAAACACTGCTTTTAAAAGAGCAGGGCAATCCTCCAATCGTAGTCAATTCAAAATTAGTAAAGCCCTATTTTAGGGATGATTTGGTGATTTTTGCAACACTGGATGGAAAAGTTGTCATTATCAACACGCAAACAAAAAAGAGATTGCGCACGATTATAGTGAGCAGTGAAGAGCATTTTAACAACGTAATCTATTTTAGCCTTGTAGATAATAAAATCATTGCAGCAACGGCGCACAAGATCCTCTCTCTTTCACAAGAAGAAGTACGTGCTCCTTACGATATACGAGGCGTTGTAGCAGATGACAAGACTCTCTACGTTGCTACAAAACAGGGAGAGATACTCTCTTTAACCTCTGATTTGAAACAAAATGCAAAGTTAAAGTTTCCATTTGCGCACTTTTTAGGTCTTGTTGTAAGTGGCGAGAAGCTTTATGCCCTAGAAAAAGAGGGGTATCTTATAGAGATGCCAAAAGATTTATCGTCGTATAGTGTCTATGAAGCGGATGTGGAAGATGGGTATGTTTATATCAATGATAAAATCTTTTTTGTCCATGATGAGTATATTTCAGTAGAGAAGTAATGTCCAAAGAGCTTGAAGCTTTTATAGAGTATATAACTGTTATAAGAGCTTTGAGTAAAAAAAGTGTCAGTGCATACAAAAGCGACCTTGTGGCTTTAGAAGATGCACTGCAAAAACCTCTTATCAAACTCGATACAAACGCTCTTTTTGAGCTTTTGGGCAGATATAAAAACAAAAGAACCCTCAACCGCAAACTCTCTTCCATCAATGCTTTTTTTGATTTTTGCTATAAAAGCCAGTTTGTAGAGGAGAAAACAAAGCTTAAATTTTCAAAAATTCCTAAACTCCTCCCAAAATTTCTCCCATTTGCACAGATACAAAATGCGCTTGCTCTCATAGACAGAAGCTCTCTTCTCGGTCTTCGTGACTATGCGCTGATACTTTTTTTGTATGCAACGGGAGCGAGGATAAGTGAGTGTTTGGCTCTGCAAAGAGAAGATATAGAGGGTGAGTGGCTCCATATCAGGCATGCAAAGGGTGAAAAAGAGCGCATCGTTCCCATCGCCGCAGTTGCAAAAAAAGCGATTGATGCGTACCTAAACGAGGCAAAAAATGAGAAAACATTTGTGTGGCAAAACTATAAAGGCGAGCGACTAAGCCGTATTTTTGCCTATAAGATAACACAAAAATATCTCGGCGTCTCACCCCATGTACTACGTCACTCTTATGCAACGTCGCTTATCGCAGGAGGTGCTGACTTGCGTGTTGTTCAAGAACTTTTGGGGCATGCTTCGCTTCTCACAACACAAATATACACCCACATACAAAAGCAGGACTTAAAAGAAACCATTGAGGCTTGTCACCCTATGGCAAAAGAGAAACTATGAATGAAACCAACCACCCATTTTTTTCAAAACCTTTTTTAAAGTCGCTCTTTTTTGTACAAAATAAGTGGCATCAGCATGGGGTTTTGCTCCATACGCTCTGTGTTGTTTATCATATCTTAAGGGCAGGGGAGTTTCGTTTTTTGGCGGCAGGGTTGCTGCACGATATAGGCAAACCATCTTGTGCATTTCAAAAAGATGAAGAGGATAGAGAGTTTGAAGAGTATAGCTTCACCGACCATGAAGAGCGAAGTTATCAAATCATCAAAGATTGGAACTTTGTAAGTTCTTATACAAAAAATCTAGTTCGTTATCACTATCTTATCCGTGATATAAAAAAGAGCAAAACAGAGGATTATGAAAGGTATGAGAAGAAAAAAAAGATTTGGGACGGTTTGAGTGAGGGTTTTAAAAAAGATTTGGAGCGGTTTATGGTCTATGATGATTTGGGCAAAGGGAAGAAAAGAAGAAACTAACACAAATGTAACAAAAAGGGTGTAAAATTCAATTTAATTTAAGATTGCGAGTTATTATGAAAAAAATCACATCTTTGCTTTTGCTTCTTGTTTTTGCTTTAGTTCTCTTCTCTCTCTTTCTTTTTTTGGCATCTTCAAAAAAGATGATTGTCGTTCAAGAAGGAAACGTAAAACAGCTCCCCATTGAGATGCAAGCTGGTCTTTTTCAAGACAGCGATTGCGGTATGGTGATTGATGAGTTAAAGGATGCTTCTCAGGTGATAAGCAAGAGTGGAAAAAGCTGGTTTTTTCATGACCACGGCGGTATGAGAAAATGGCTTGAGGGCAAAGAATTTCCAGAGAGTGCAAAAATATGGGCGATGAGTAGAGATACAAAAGAGTGGATAGATGCAAGAGAGGCATTTTACTCCACAAATGACGATACTCCGATGGGGTATGGGTTTGGAGCGTACAAAAAAAAGGGCGATGGGCATATAGATTTTGCTA
>CAXNED010000097.1:0-5155 GCA_964201385.1 Sulfurimonadaceae bacterium
GTTAGCATCTCGGTTGTTCAAGGCGAGAGAGAGTTTGCAAGAGATAACAAGTCTTTAGGTCTTTTTGAACTAGGAAACATTGCAGCAGCTCCAAGAGGCGTGCCTCAAATCGAAGTTACTTTTGACATCGATGCAAACGGAATACTCACTGTTAGCTCAACAGACAAAGGTACAGGCAAATCACAGTCTATCACTATCAGTGGTTCGTCTGGGCTTAGCGAAGATGAGATTAACAAGATGGTTAAAGATGCAGAGCTTCATAAAGCAGAAGATATGAAGCGCAAAGAGCTTGTAGAGCTTAAAAACCAAGCAGATGCGCTTATCGCTCAAACAGAGAAATCTTTAAGTGAAATCGGCGATAAAATCAGTGCAGAAGAGAAAGCAAAAATCGAAACGGCTATCACTGAACTCAAAGATGTTCTCAAAGACACGAACTCTACAAAAGAGCAAATCGAAGCAAAAGTAAAAACTTTGACAGAAGCGAGCCACAAAATGGCAGAGCAGATGTACAAAGGCAATGAGGGTGAGGCAGCGCAAGCTGATACTTCAAAGAAAAAAGCGGACGATGACGTTATCGACGCTGAAATAGAGTAAGAAAAAATCTACTCTTGTACAAAATTGTGCAAGAGTACACATCCCAAAGGAACACCATGCTTTACAAAACAGCGTTTTATGCGCTTTTTTTTTCTCTTTTTTTCGCAGGGTGTGCCTCAGGGCAGCCTAAAGTTGCAGCTCCAAAACCCCCAGCACCTCAAAGTGACTATGTCAGCCAAAGTGGGTACTACTATGCTTTGATTGAAAAAACCAAAGAGAGTTGGAAGCTCATCGCCCTTGAGGACAAACCTGTACTTCAAAGAAAATTTACCAGTCAAGAGATTCTTCGCGTAACGCAAGATTACAGCAATGTCTATCCGCACTTTGCAGAGGAGAACAATGCCACAAAAACAAATCACTATCTCTGCAAAGAGTCCAACAGCACACGCTACACCCCTTGTACAACCAAATTTGGTGTAGTTCCTGAGGCTACAAACGTTGCAGAGTACATCATCAACAGCAACCAAAGTGCGCCAAAATACAAGTACATAAGCAAATCAGAAATCAACAAAGCCGTCATTGACACAAAACTCTTTGCTGCTATCGAAGCAAAAAAAGAGAGCTTTAAATTTGCTCTGTGCCAAGAGGAGTTTCAAAAAGCATCCACTGTTGATGCGTTTAACGACTTTGTGAAGAAGTATGCCGATTATGCAAACGCGCAAGATATGCTCCATCTCGCACTCAAAAACCTTGAACATCTCAGAGATGAGGAGCTCAAAAAGCAGGGAGCATCGCAAAAGCTACCAAGAAGCTACCAAGACCTCTACAACAAACGCGAGCAACAGCTTGAGAGAGAGAACCACTCCCTTGCCAAAAAAGAGGAATCAAGCCTACAGCAGCAAGCGCAAAAGATTGAAAGTTTTAGAAAAACGCTTAAAGTGGGCATGCAGACAAACTGCGGAGCCATAGTCGAGCTAGATGCATCCAAAGCAAAAATCAAGTTTGACGCGCAAAGTGAAACACTCCAATGGATTGAGCGCCGTAAAATATTTCCAAAAGGAGAAGGGTGCCGCATCGTCAAAGGCAGATACATAGCGCCTCCTTCATTCTAGTATTCATAGCTTAAGTGTTACTTTTTAGTGAACACTTGAGCAAATGTTATCTTTTGTTGTGATTTCTTTTTGTTTTTTACTCATTTTAAAGTAAAGTATAGAGGTTCAAAAGAGGTAACTGCCATGAATGAAAAAAATCTTCTTAAAATTATCACTATCGGTCCCATTCTCTTCATCCCTCTTGTTGTATTTCTTATTTTTTTTAACTATATCTTTTTTACACAAGAGCTCTTAAACACCACAACTGCACACCTCAAAGAGGAGCTCATCTCACAGCAGAAGCAAAACACCATCTCCAAAGTAAAAATGGCAGTTGATTTTATGGTGTATGAGCGTTCTACCATCGAAGAGAGGCTCAAAGAAAAAGTCAAAGACAGAGTGAAACAGGCGTATGCGATTGGTCAAAATATCTACAAACAAAACAGCGCCACAAAAGATGAAAGCATTATCAAAAAGATGATAACAGATGCTTTGCGTCCTATGATTTGGAATGACGGAGAGAGTTTTATCTTTGTTTTGGACAAAGAGGGCGTCTTTACTCTAGCGCCTGAGTATCTCAAAGAGTTAGAGGGCAAAAGCATCCTAGATTTCAGAGACGCTACGGGCAGATATGTTATCCAAGAGGAGATTGCCCTTGTTTCAAAGGAGGGTGAGGGGTTTTTGTGGGACACCTTTACACGTCCAAAAAAAGACCCTTCCATCCAGTACCAGCAGGTTGCTTTTGTAAAAAACTTTGAGATGTTTGGTTTGTATCTGGGCTCTTCTGAGTACCTTGACATCACCACGCAAGAGATAGAAAAAACAGCGCTTGACACTTTAAGAAACGTGAACAAAAACACACAAGGGTACTTTTTTGTCTTTGACACCAAAGGAAAGGTGATTCTCCACTCCATCAGTCCAGAACTTGAGGGTCAAAATCTTCTTGAGTCCCAAAGCCCCATCTACAAAGCGCTCTCCCTCAAGCTTCTAAGTAAGGCTTCCTCTGATTTAAATGATTTTGTCTCGTATGAGTGGCAAAACCCAAACAATGGCAAAGTAGAGACAAAACTCTCCTACTTCCAAAAAATCCCTCACACAGAGTGGGTCATCGGGAGCGGTTTTTATACCCATGGCATAGAGCATATCGCCGAAGAAAAACAAGCGCAAATGCAAGAGAGTAATGATGCAAAAATTTTTAGACTCAAAATCTACTCTCTGCTCTTCACCCTCGCTTCACTTGGCATCTCCATCTTCATCTCCAAAAAGCTTCAAGCGAAATTTGCACTCTTAAAAGTAGCACTAGAGAGAAAATCAAACGAACTTCAAGAGCTCAACTTAGCGCTTGAAGAGAAGATTAGCAAAAGAACGCAAGAGCTTGAGAACGCTTATATCAAAATGAAGTACATCGCAAACACAGACTCTCTCACCCAGATAAAAAATCGCTACTCCTTTTTAAATGCTTTTAACGATGAGCTAAAAAGACATAAAAGCGAGCAAAAAGAGTTCTCTCTTCTTATGTTCGACATAGACCATTTCAAGCGCATCAACGACACTTATGGGCACAATATCGGCGATATTGTCCTCATGGAGATAACAGAGGTTGTAAAAGGGTGCTTAAGAACAGAAGATATCTTTGGGCGCGTTGGCGGAGAGGAGTTTATGATTATTTTGCCTCAAACATCTCTACAAGAAGCACAAGAGATTGCACAGAGAGTAAGAAAAGCAGTTGATGAAAACAGCTTTAGCGTGGTTGAACATGCAACGGTTAGCCTTGGCGTTGTTACCTCGCTTGGAGATGAAGAGGGTTCAGAGATGTTTAAGAGGGTAGATGTCGCACTCTATGAAGCAAAAACACAAGGGCGCAACAGAGTTTGCGTCGGATGATGTTTTAACACAAAAATCTAGTTTTGTATCACGCAGTTTCTACCAGCATCTTTTGCCCTATAAAGTGCATTGTCAGCTCTATCAACCGCACTCTTGAGGTCATCATCCACTCTTATTTGTGTTACACCAAAACTAGCTGTTACTTTATGGGCTGTCTCTATCTCCATCATCTCGATGCGCCCTCTGAGTTTTTGGGCCAAAGAGAGAGCATCTTTTAGATTTGCAGAGGGTAGAAGGATAACAAACTCTTCACCACCCCAGCGGCAGACGATATCCTCTTCTCGTAAAAGAGACAAAAAGAGTTCTGAGATGCCGACAAGCACCATGTCTCCAACACCATGCCCGTAAGTATCGTTAATCTTTTTGAAAAAATCAACATCGACCATCACAAGTGACATCACCCCTTCTCTCTCAACCATCGCTTTATGTGAGAGCTCAAAAAGCTTTGAAAACTTATAGCGGTTATAGAGGTTTGTAAGCGGGTCACGTGATGCCAAATGCTCTATTTGTGCATTTTTCTTGATAAGAGATTCGTTGATTTTGCCCAGCTCTTCTTGGTACTCTTTTGTAAGCATCGCCCATCTTGAGTACGCCAAAGAGATAAGCTCTTTTTGCGTTATCATGCCACTTAGAGAGCCATCATCATCCACTACGACTACTCTTTTGTATTGTTTATCTGCTAAAAAATCAAGTGCCTCTTTGACCGTAGAGTTTTTACTGAGTGTATCTACAGGTGCAGACATGTAAGCACTGATGGGTGCATCCAAATCAAGATTTCTTCGTATAACTTTTACAACATCTTTGGTCGTGAAGATGCCTATTGGCTTACTCTCTTCCACTATCATCACGCTATCCGTTGCGTTATTTATCATGTCATTTAGAATCTCTGACGTTTTTGTCTCTTTGTCTATCCACTTTACTCTTTTGCCAAGTTTTAAAAAATCATCGAGACAAAAACTGCTCATAAGCGTATCTGGGTCTATACTGCTTGTGATGTCTGTATGCGTTAAAATTCCATAAAGCGTTCCATCTTCATTGAGTGCGCAAATGTGTTCAAGATTACAGCTTAAGAACTCAACCGTACTAAGTATGTTTTCATTTTTATAAATAGTAGGTATTCTCATTAACTCTAATGCACCAACTGGAGTATCGAGATTGGCTTCTTTCATCTTTATATGTAAGATATCATTAATACCAAGAAGATAAAAAGCGCATTTATCCGCCACAACAACGTTTCTGTGTCCATGATGACACATAGTATCAAGTACGCTTGCAAGTGTATCTTCTCTCGTTACCGTCACAACCTTTGTAGTAGCTATCTCACCAACAGTTGGAAATCTCATTTATTTACCTCATATAGCATCTAATGCTTTTTGTACCTTTAAAGCCTGCACATGCTCAAACACATCATGCACCCGAATCATCGAAGCTCCATTTTTAACCGCTTCAAGATGCAAAGCCAGTGTTCCACCAAGCCTCTGCTCTGGCAAAGATGGCGCAATCTTATCTATCATAGATTTTCTTGAAGCACCGACAAGCAGCGGTTTTCCAAGGGTAAGGAAGTGTTCATGATGCTTGATGAGCATCAAGTTATGCTCCAGCGTCTTGCCAAAACCTATGCCCACATCTAAAACGACATCTTCCAC